>NZ_JAOVQM010000004.1 GCF_025742995.1 Paracholeplasma manati
CATAACGCAGCGATCAATATCAACAAAGAAGGGTTTAGAAAGTATAAGTTAGCATTTCAGTTATAAACAAATAAGAACCGTAGGGACTACGGGGATAGCCTATTGAGTCACTGGCGGGTACGCTGGTATGGATAGGAAGCCCCCACTTCTATTTAAGTGGTGGGTAGTTCACTCCAGAAGCGTACATACAACAAAAAAACTGCCAATCGTCAATTTGACTTCGGCAGTTTTATTTTTTCAATGAGGATCACATAAGGTGCATCTTGTCGATTTTGAATTTGATAAATGACAGAGATGAATGTCGAATCTAACGTTTTAATGTAAACGTTTAAGGCTTCAGACTCTTGTTTACCCGCATCATGTCCAGGATAAACAGTCATCAATATGAAGTCATCTACCTTCATCTGCGATAGAATCGTCTGTACGGTACTTAGGGTGACTATCGCGGTTGTTGTGATGGACTTATCACCATTAGGCAAATAACCCAAGTTGAATACAACGCCACGATAACTGGTTAAGGTACTTATTTTCTCGAATGAATCATGAATTAATGACACATTATGAATACCCAAATCCATTAGTTTTTCCTGGGTCACTGCCAACGCTTTAGACTGAATGTCAAAACCAATCACTTGTTTCGCAAGAGAAGCGATATAAATCGTATCGTGTCCATTACCAACGGTAGCGTCAATGATGGTATCCGTTTTTTGAACATGGGTCTTTAAATAGTTTTGAACAAATTGTTTGATATGATCATCTTTCATATAAATCACCTTGCCACGCATTGAGCGCACGCATACGTTTATCTATTTCATTCTGAACAACAAACTTCTTAATGGTCCACTTCGGTTCAATCAATAATTTTAAAGGGGCATCCCCAGTCACACGGTGAACAATCATCGAAGGTTTTAGAATCCGTAACTGATCAACAGTGATATCGACATATTCTTCTAAAGATAGTATTGGGAAAGGATTTTTTTTATAATCGAAACCCATTTTGGTTTTTTCCATGACATGAAGCATATGAATTTTAATCCCTTGAATATCCAATGTATTGATGTGTCTGATCGTATCAAGCATCATTTCTTTGGTTTCATAAGGTAACCCATTGATGATGTGAACTACCACTTCAATATTTCGTTTTCTGAGTTCAAAAACAGCATCATCGAAGCACTTCAGATCGTGAGCTCTGTTGATGAGGTTCGAAGTGGTTTCGTGGATGGTTTGCAAGCCGAGTTCTACCTGCAAAGGCATGCGTTTGTTCAAGTCATCTAAGTAGTCAAGTACCTCAATCGGTAATGAATCTGGTCTTGTCGCTATCGAAATCATGACGATGTTTGGATCTAAAGTGATGGCTTCTTCATATAAAGATTTGAGTTTTTCAAGCGGACCATGGGTATTGGTATTGGCTTGAAAATAAACCACATAATTGGCTTTATCAGGCCATTTTAGGTGCATCATCTCTTTGATATTATCGAATTGTTTCCTTAATGGATCATATTTAGACCCGGCAAAATCACCGGAACCTAAAGGGGTACAAAAAGTACAGCCACCTCGCGCTACAGTCCCATCAATGTTAGGACACGTAAAGTGACCATTTAAGGCAATCTTAAAGACTTTGTTTGGATAAACGTGTCTATAATAGTTGTTGAGTGTGTTATAATGTTTTTCGTCTGTCATTAATTGCATAGGATCACCAAATGTATTTTAACACAGGTGTCTTATTATGTTATAATAAATAGAAGAGGTTCTGACATGATTAAACGCATCAATATCGCGGTGTTTCAACCGTCAAAAATTGCATTTTTCTTAAAAGATAAAATGGGTTATGTATTTGGTTACATGGCTCTTTTGGCATTCTTAGCCTCTTTACCAGTGATGATTCAATTGTTTTTGGTATCCCCTTTAACAGCTGAAGTTAAACAGGACATCACAGGTGTGTTCATTCAAAAAGCCGTGGGATGTGAAATTGTTTCAGGCACATTGGCGTGTGAATCACCCACCAATTTCACTTATGGTGGGATACAATTACGATTTTTACAAGACCCAGCGGATATGGGTGTCCAACTGATATTCGAACAGGATAGAATAATACTCTATTCAACCACATTTCAAATATTAGATATCACCTATGAATCCATGGGTGTGACCAATTTAGATCTATCTTTAAAAACACAAGAGGATGTCCAAGCTTTTAAGGCTGCTTTAGTCCCATTTATGACTGTGATTCAACCCATTTACGCAACCACTGTTTCACTCTTAGTATTCATTTCCAATTTCTTATTATATATCGCGATTGCAGGCATCATGGCATATTCGTTTGGTTTTAGAGTAGAAAAAATCGCATACCAGTTCCGTTTTAAATTAGCAGCTTACGCAACCACCAGTTATTTTATTTTGGCTTTGGTTGTTGAATTATATGGTTTAGGTTACATCTTGGCTTTTGGCATGATCCTACCATTCATCACCATGACCATCGCATTCAATGGTTTATTAAAAATGTCGGTAGTCATCCGTAAAAAAGACGACGAAACGTAGGATATACTATGAATAAATTTGATCTATTTATCAAACAATCAGGGTTCAAAGACCCTCAATTATTACAGGCACAACTCAATAATGTTGCAGTCAATCCAAATGAGAAAAAGTGGACCTTTTTCATCTCGTTTAAAGAGACACCTGAAGCCAAATCTTTAGGCCATTTCGCAGCTCAATTGGTGCTTTATTTCACCATTCCAAACCAAGTACACAAGGTCGAGTACTTTTTTAAGTATGATAACCCAACCTGGCAAAAAGACCCTATTGCGTACTTCCAATGGGTTTTACAAACCTTATCCGAAGAACGCGCTTCTTTGAATGTATTTAAGAACTTTGAAGTCATCTATACCGATGGCTTTGTCGTGTTTGTCGATGAACACAGTGAACACCTCAATAGGTATCTACCATTTTTTGAAGAGGCATTTAAAAAATATGGTTTTTATTCAAGTATTCGATTGGAAATAACCAAAACCATTCCAAATGTGATTGAGGAAATCAAAAAAGATGAACAACAAGCCATTGAAAAGCTAAAAGACATCCAACCCAAAGAAAAAGTCGAACCTAAAAAGGCTTTAAAGAACTTCAAAAAAGTCTACAAAGCGGACAAAATCAGTCCGATTTCTGATATCCCTAAAGACAATTATGAACTGGATAAGTATCAAAATACCCAAGGTGTCCCTGCTTTCTCAGTAGAAGGTACCATCTTAAAAACAGAAATCAAACACCTTAAAAACATATCGCTTTTACAAATGACCGTCGCTGACGCGGATGACGCCATCATTGTAAAACAGTTTTTAAACAAACCAGAAGACATCACCACCGCAGAAGCATATAAGCCCAATGACATCGTTCGTGTGTCTGGTAGAGCCTCTTTTGATACGTTTGCGAAAGACGTCATTTTAATCGCGAATGTCATTGAATTCTTAGAAAAGACCAGCAAAAAAGAACGTAAAGACAATGCGAAAGAAAAACGCATCGAGTTCCATTTACATACCAAAATGTCCAATATGGACGGGATTACCGATGTTGCAGATTATGTCGATCAGGCCATCAAATGGGGACATAAAGCCATCGCATTTACAGACCATGATGGGTTATATGCGTACCCAGATATTGCGAAAGCAACCAAAGGAAAACCCATCAAACCCATCTATGGAGTCGAAGTCAATTACATTGATGAAACGGCCTTTAAGATGGCATTTGGTGACCGAGACATTGACCTAAAGACCGCGACTTATGTGGTATTTGACTTAGAAACCACTGGTTTATCTTCTGAAAGAGACAAAATCATCGAAATCTCTGCAGTCAAGATTCAAAACCATCAAGTGACTGAACAATTCTCAACCTTTGTCAACCCAGAACAAAAGTTGTCTTATTTCACCACCAGTTTGACTACCATTACCGATGAAGATTTGGTGGGAGCACCTAAAATTGATGAAGCCTTACCGAAGTTTTTAGCATTTGCGAAAGACGCGATTTTGGTCGCGCACAATGCATCCTTTGATATTGGGCACATCTACGCTAACATGGCCAGACTTTCCATCGATGATATCGAATTTCCGGTCATCGATACATTAAATATCGCTCGATATTATTACAGAGATGACCTGAAACGTTATAACCTTAAAGCGGTTGCGAAACTCTTTAAAGTGAAATTAGAAACGCACCATAGAGCCGTCGATGACGCTTTAGCAACCGCAAACATCTTTATTTTGATGTTGGCTGATTTATACAAAAAAGGCATCACCAAACACAGTGACATCAACCGTTCGATTGAACTTGCGAATGCATGGCAATGTGGCTTTACGACCCATATGAACTTACTGGTTCAAAACCAAGTGGGTTATAAGAATTTATTTAAAATCATTTCAGACACATTAACTGACCATTTCTTTGAAGGTCCAAGGCTGTTAAAATCGGTCTTAGAAGCCCATCGTGAAGGGATTTTGGTCGGGTCTGGTTGTAGTCATGGTGAAGTCTTTGAAATGGCTTTAAACCGCAGTGAAGAAGACCTTAGAAGAGTCATATCTTTCTACGATTACATCGAAGTTCAACCACCGGTATCTTATCGTCACTTGAAGGAAGATTTAGGTGTTGAAGCGGATTTCATCATCCAATCACTGATTAAGAAAATCATCAGGGTTGCGAAAGAGATGAATAAACTCGTCATCGCGACAGGTGATGTGCATTATTTAAATGAATCCGACGCGATTTATCGTGACATATATATTCGTACCAAACTCGTTGGTGGTGGTACACATGATCTCGCGAGATATGAAGTTGCACCACTACAGTATTTGATGACCACCGATGAAATGTTAGAAGCGTTTAAATTTATCGGGACAGAATTGGCATATGAGATTGTCGTTACCAATACGAACAAATTAAACAACCGTATTGATGCGATCCAAGCATTCCCTAAGAGTTTATATTCTTTAAGAGACGATGCCTTTAAAGACAAACTTGGTATCGCATCCATCAAAGATGAAATCTATCGTTTGGTCTATCAAAAAGCCCACCAACTTTACGGGGAACAAATCCACCCAATGGTTGAAAAACGCATTGAACGTGAACTTAAAAACATCATTGAAAATGAATTTGGTCCAATCTATTACATCTCATACTTATTAACCAAAAACAGTAACGATGCCGGATACCTTGTCGGTTCTCGTGGGTCTGTCGGTTCCTCGTTGGTAGCGACCCTCATGGGAATCACGGAAGTCAACCCACTCAAACCCCATTATCGTTGTCCAAATGGCGATTTTACCGTATTTAAAATGAGTGAAGAGGACATTGCGCAATTTGGTTTAACCGACCTTGAAAAGGCATTCCAAACCCATTTTGATAATGTCGCTTCAGGGTATGATTTATCGGATCAAGTGTGCCCTCAGTGTGGACAAAAACTCCATAAAGATGGCCACGATATCCCGTTTGAAACCTTCTTAGGGTTCAATGGGGATAAAGTCCCAGATATCGACTTAAACTTCTCTGGTGAATACCAATCCAAAGCCCATGATTATGTTCGTGAACTTTTGGGTGAATCCCATACCTTTAGAGCTGGTACCATTCAAACGGTTGCAGAAAGAAATGCCTTTGGTTATGTCAAAGGGTTCTTAGAGGATAAACAAATCACAGGTATTCGTAATGCCCAAGTGGAACGATTGGCTAAAAACATTGAAGGCGTCAAACGCTCTTCGGGTCAACATCCAGGCGGTATTGTGGTGGTGCCATCCGAAAAAGAAATTTTCGATGTCACACCGATTCAATACCCAGCAGATGACATCGAAGCCGGTTGGAAGACCACCCATTTCGATTATCACTCATTTGAAGATAACTTATTAAAACTAGACATTCTAGGTCACGATGACCCAACCATGATTCGTTTCTTGATGGATTATGTCAAAGCCCATCCTGAGGATTTCCCATTTACAGAAGCGAGTGAAATCCCAGTGGATGACCCTAAAGTGTATGAATTATTCGCCAACACCACCTGTATTGGATTAGACCCAAAAGACATCAATAGTGAGGTCGCCTCCTTTGGTATTCCCGAACTTGGCACCAACTTTGTGCGTCAAATGCTCACCGATACCAAACCAAGCAATTTCGCTGGTATGGTTAAAATTTCGGGTCTATCGCATGGTACAGACGTATGGTTGAAAAATGCTCAAGATTTGATTTTAAATAAAAAAGAAGAATTCCAAGGCATCACTTTTGACCAAATCATCGGTTGTCGTGATGACATCATGGTCGACTTGATTAACTTTGGCATGGACCCTTTAAAGTCCTTTGAAATCATGGAGTTTGTACGTAAAGGCAAACCTTCAAAGGACAAAGAAAAGTGGAAAACCTACGAAGAATTGATGATGCGCAACAGTGTACCTAAATGGTACATTTGGAGCTGCTCGCAAATCAAGTATATGTTCCCGAAAGCCCACGCTACCGCGTATGTCTTGATGGCGATGCGCATCGCTTGGTTTAAAGTTTATAAACCAATATTATTCTATAGTGCTTATTTTTCCAAACGTGCCGACCAATTTGATTATGAAACGATGGTTTTAGGACCGAATGCGATTCGTAACCGGATCAAAGAAATCGAAGGCTTATTCAATACCACAGCCAAAGATGAGTCGGTCTTAACTGTCCTTCAAATTGCGTTAGAGATGACCCTTAGAGGCATGAAGTTCTTAAAAGTAGATATCTTCCAATCAGAAGCTGTCGAATTTAAAATTGAAGGCAATCACTTGAGAATGCCATTTGTCTCGGTCGATGGTCTAGGCACACAAGTTGCCTATGACATCGTGGACAAACGTCATGAAAAAACATTCACTTCAAGAGAAGACGTCAAAAATCGTACCAAGATCAATAAGACCGTTTTTGAAAAGATGGAAGCTTATGGTGCATTTGACGAATTAAATGAGGAAAATGATGTGATTGAGCAAGGATTGTTTGCACTTTAAAACAAGAAGTTTTATAATACGGATGAATGGAGGTTATATTTATGCAACAAAATAATCCTGTATTTTCTCGATTAAGAAAAAACCCGGATGCCATGGCCTATGGCGCTGAAGCAGCAAGCATTCGAGGTATTATATTGAAGACCATCATCCTGTTTGTGATTGCGATTGGCACAGGCATCTTAGCCTTGAGTTTCGCCGACCAAAATCCTAACTTGTATATTGGTTTAGTGATGTTCTCGGGCATCATTGGTTTTATCAGTATCATCGTCGCCATGAGTTCGATTCGACTCGCCCCTGTATTCTCCTTGATTTATGCCATGAGTGAAGGTTTATTCCTCGTACTCATCAGTGTCATTTACATGGAAGCATTCAATTACACAGGGTACAACATTGTCTTACTAGCTGTCTTGATTACAGCCGCCATATTCTTTGGTATGCTGGTTTTATATAGCACCAAACTCATTGTGGTGACACAAGGCTTTAGACGCTTCATGTTATCATTTGGATTCATGATGTTGAGTGTCGTCTTATTCGTTTCCATCGCTTCTATCTTTGATGGCGGTCAAATGGCATACATGTTATTTGGTAACCCGGATAGCCCAATCGTTTTATTCTTAACATTGGTATTTGTCATGTATGGCGCATTCATGCTCACATTGCACTTTGACAATGCAGCACAAATTGCTGACCAAGGGTTAGACAAACGATATGAATGGGTTGCAGCCATGGGTTTAATGGTCGCAATTGTATATATCTACTACCAAGTTTTAAGATTACTTGCTATAATATTATCTAGAAGAGATTAAATAACAATAGAAGGACCCAGTACTTATTCAAAAGTGTTTAGAGAAGACATGGTTGGTGAAAATGTCTCACAACGAATAACGAATTCAGCTTTCTTGTGGTGCTAATCACACCCGTATGTGCTGCGTTAAGGCAATCAAGGGCTAGAAGCAATTCTAGAACTAAGGTGGTACCGCGTTTATGACGTCCTTAGAGCAATCTAAGGGCGTCTTTTATTTTTGCTAAGGAGGCAACTATGGAACTACAACATTTATTAGAACAAGCCAAACAAGCGCTTGAATCCATTCAAACCATGAATGACCTAAATAACTTAAAAGCAAACTATTTAGGTAAAAAAGGGGAAATCGCCAGTTTGATGATGACCCTCAAAGACTTGCCTAACGAAGAAAAACCAAAAGTAGGCAAACAAATCAATGAAATCAAACAATCCCTCGAAGCGTTGTTTGAAGAAAAAAGGGATGCCATTGATCAAAAAGAAATCGCATCCAAACTGGAAAAAGAATCCATCGATGTGACCTTACC
This sequence comes from Paracholeplasma manati, assembly GCF_025742995.1. Lineage (NCBI taxonomy): Bacteria > Bacillati > Mycoplasmatota > Mollicutes > Acholeplasmatales > Acholeplasmataceae > Paracholeplasma > Paracholeplasma manati. The sequence continues at coordinate 8,322 of NZ_JAOVQM010000004.1, forward strand.
AGGGCTTCAAATGGAGATTGGTTCAGCACACCTTTTACAACAAATTGTCGAAGAATTAGAAGCATTCTTCATCGGCTTAGGGTATGAAGTCAAAGAAGGTCCAGAAGTCGAAAGTGATCATTACAACTTTGAAATGCTTAACTTACCAAAAGACCATCCAGCCCGTGCAATGCAAGATTCTTTTTACATCGATCCCAACCGTTTACTCAGAACCCATACCTCGCCGGTTCAAGCAAGAACCATGTTGGAAAGTGCGGGTAAACCGATTAAAATCGTATGTCCAGGTAAAGTCTATCGTAGGGATGACGATGACCAAACCCATAGCCATCAATTCATGCAAATTGAAGGCTTGGTCATTGGTGAAGACATCGCCATGTCTGACTTAAAAGGTACTTTATTGGCTGTGATTCGTCAATTCTTTGGTCAAGACAGAGAAATCCGTTTGAGACCTTCTTATTTCCCATTCACTGAACCTTCAGTCGAAGTCGATGTTCACCATGAAGATGGTCGTTGGATTGAAGTATTAGGGGCTGGCATGGTCCATCCTAATGTTTTAAAAATGGGCGGTTATGACCCAGATAAAGTCCAAGGGTTCGCCTTCGGTATCGGTGTTGAACGCTTGGGTATACTCAAATACAAAATCGATGATATCAGACAATTCTACACGAATGATCTTCGTTTCTTAAAACAATTCAAAGGGGGACGCTAAGATGAAAATCTCTACCCATATGTTAAAAAACCTCATCCATGAGGTACCCAATAATTTAAAAGAACTCACCAATGGCTACATCACTGAAATCGAATCCTATGAATCCTTGGTGGTTGCGAGCGGTTTAGCTACCGGTCATGTACTCACCTGTGTGGATCACCCAAATTCGGACCATTTACATGTGACTACCGTGGATTTAGGCAATGGTTTGGTGGAACAAATCGTTTGTGGCGCACCGAACGTAGCTGCCGGTCAATATGTCATAGTTGCGACCCCTGGGGCTGTATTACCAGGTAATTTTGAAATCAAGCGCAGTAAAATCCGTGGGGTTGAATCCAACGGCATGATATGCTCATTAAGAGAACTAGGCATTGAAGACAAATATGTCGAAGACAAATACAAAGACGGTATATTCTATTACAACGAAGCTGTTCCACTAGGCGTAGATCCACTCCCGTTTTTAAATCTCAATCAAGATTCCATGGAGTTGTCATTGACACCCAATAGAGCCGATTTATTGTCCGTTCTAGGGTTTGCATACGATTTGTCCGCTGTTCTTAATAAGAAATTGATTTATCATGAAGAAACCCCATTTGAATCTGAACAACTCAACCCAGTGGTGGTTCAAAATGAGACCGAAGGTTGTTATCGCTATTTTGCAAGAACTCTCAATCATGTAAAAATCAAATCCTCACCTGAATGGTTAAGAAGTGATTTGATTGCCAGTGGGATTCGTCCAATCAACAATGTGGTCGACGTCACCAACTATGTCATGTTAGAACTAGGTGTGCCTCTACACGCATTTGATAGAAACAAATTTGAAACCGATAAAGTGGTGATTCGCGACGCCAAAGAAGGCGAAGAAGTCGTTACTTTAGATGGCATCAAACGCATCCTATCGAAAAAAGACATCGTCATCACCAATGGCTTATACCCAGTGGCTTTAGCCGGTGTGATGGGTTTAGAAAATACCATGGTCGATAACGACACCGATAGCATCATCTTAGAAGCAGCCAGCTTCGATCCTAAACGCATTGGTGAAACCTCAAAACGTTTGGATTTAAGAAGCGATTCCTCATTACGTTTTGAACGTGGTATTGATGAAACGCGCGTACGCATGGCCATCAATAGAGCTGCAACCCTATTGTATGAACTTGCGAATGCAGAAGTCACCAAAGAAATTGCCTATACGGGTATCCCTTATCCAAAACCAGTGAAAATCGAATTACATGTTGAAAAGGTCAACAAGTACTTAGGTATCGCACTGACTAAAGAAGCCTTAAGAGACATTTTAAGACGCTTAAATATCATCCCTGTCTCAGAAGATGTGTATCTCGTTCCAAGTTATCGAAATGACTTACGCATTGAGGCAGACCTCATCGAAGAAGTGGCGAGAATTTATGGTTTAAACAACATTCCGATGACCTTGCCAAAAACCAATCAATTGGGTCATTATTCCAAACGTCAAACACAAGTACTTAAATTTAGAAGATTGCTTAGACACATGGGCTTGAATGAAGTCCTTAACTACTCATTGTTGAAGACCGCTGAAGTGAATTTGTTTACCTTACCAAGCGAAGATGTGATTTCTGTATTACATCCACTATCAGAAGATAAGAAATCCTTAAGACACTCTTTGATCAATGGTTTGGTTGAAAATGCCAAATACCATGCATCTAGACAAATCAACGATTTGAAATGCTTTGAAGTGGGCAAAGTCTATTATTCCCATGAAGAACCTGTCCATGTGGCTGGATTATTGATGGGCAACTATCAACAAATTGCTTGGTCTAAACAAGGCCTAGAAACATCCTTCTATGTCCTAAAAGGACTCGTGGATGCGTTATTGAAACACTTTGATTTGGTACCTACTTATGAAAAACAAACCCAAATCGAAGGATTCCATCCAGGGGTTTGCGCAAACATTCTCATCAAAGATCAAGTGGTGGGCGTGCTCGGTAAATTGCACCCAAGTTTAGGTATTGATGCGTATACTTTTGAACTCAGCCTTGAAAAGCTCATGACATACATCGAACCACAACCTAAATTTGAAGTGATTTCTAAATACCCAAATATCACCAGAGACTTGGCTTTTGTCGTCGACCGTGGTATTGAAGTGGGTAAAATCACCAAATTAATTGAACAAACCGCACGTAAGTTCTTAGTAGACCTCACATTATTTGACGTCTATAGAGATGAAAAACTGGGGGATCTAAAACAATCCTTGGCTTATAGTCTCACTTTCAACAGTAAGGAAAAGACGTTAGAAGCTGCCGATGTAGATAAACTCATGAAGAGCATTGTCAATCGTTTACAATTTGAATTTAAAGCAGAACTGAGAGGTTAAGAAGGCAAATTGCCTTCTTTTCTTTTGTGTGCATCGTGTAGGCAAAAAAAGCATTTTAGTGTATAATATCTTTGGTGATAGAATGACAAATATTTATGATTTAAGATTAGAAGCATTAGAGTCGTTTATGGTAGAACACGGACAAAAGAAATTCCGTGCATCTCAAATTTTCGACTGGATTTATAAAAAGAAAGTTGTTTCATTCAACGAAATGTCCAACGTAAGCCAAGAAGTCATTGACCTTTTGGAAGCCAATTTTGAAATAAAAACACTTGAAAAGGTCATCGAATCCAAAAGCGTCGATGGCACCGTTAAATACTTATATGGTCTTCAAGACGGAAACCTCATTGAAACCGTTGTGATGAATCACGACTATGGCTATTCCATATGTGTAACTTCACAAGTCGGTTGTAACATGGGTTGCCGTTTTTGTGCATCGGGTATTTTAAAGAAAAAACGTAACCTGACAGCCGGCGAAATCATGAGTCAAATCATTGAATCCGAACGTGCTTATGGCAAACGTATTTCATACGTGGTTGTCATGGGGATTGGTGAACCATTCGACAACTATGAACACTTAATGACGTTTTTAACCAACGCCAATTCAGCTAAAGGTCTTGAAATTGGGGCGAGACACATCACGGTATCTACCTGTGGTATCGTACCGAAAATCAAAGAATACGCCGATGAACAACTTCAAATCAACTTAGCGATTTCTTTACACGCACCAAACAATGAAGTTCGAAATCAATTGATGCCGATCAATAAAGCATATCCAATTGAACAAGTCATTGACGCGATTCGCTATTATATGACTAAAACCAATCGTCGTATTACCATCGAGTACATTTTAATCGATGAACTCAACGATAAAAAAGAACATGCCTATGAGTTATTAAAACTACTCAAAGGCTTGAATGTCTATGTGAATTTAATACCTTATAATGAAGTATTAGAAGCACCATTCAAACGCTCAAAACGTGAGAATCAAGAAGCATTCTATGATGTCCTTAAAAAAGGCGGCATGAATGCGACACTCAGAAAAGAACAAGGCCACGACATCAACGCGGCTTGTGGACAACTTAGAAGCCAAAATCTATAACGGAGGTATCTTTTGAGAAAGGGTCAAATCATCAAACTCATCGGTGGTTTATATGAACTCATCGATGTTGAGTCTAAAGCCATCATTCAAGCCAAAGCCAGTGGTAAATTACGCTATCAAAAACTAGATGAGTCATCCTCATTCAATAAATCTGTCACGAAAAAGACCAAATTGGAGACAAAAATCGTTCAAGTGAGTCCAAAAGTAGGCGACATCGTTGAATACGATGAGACAGACATCAACCATCCGATTCAAAAGATTGAACCACGTAACAACGAGCTCAATCGACCGGATGTAGCGAATGTCGATCAAGTGTTGATTTTAAACGCTGCTGTCAACCCATCCTTCAGTTTCAACCTGTTGGATCAGTTTTTGATTTTGATTGAAAAAGCCCATATCAAACCCATCATCATCGTTTCAAAAATCGATTTGATCGATGCGAAAGGGTTGAAAGATATCCAAGATGGACTGTCCTATTATGAACAAATTGGTTATGATGTGCACTATGTGAACTCTAAACAAAAGATTGGTTTTGATACCCTTGAAGATATTTTCCACGACAAAATTTCTGTTTTAGCTGGCCAAACTGGGGCAGGAAAGTCCACATTTTTGAATGCTTTAATGCCGGATTTAGGGATCAAAACCCAAGAGATTTCCAAAGCCTTAGGTCGAGGTAAACATACCACAAGACACACGGAACTCTATGCCTATGCTGGCGGAAAAATAGCTGATACACCTGGATTTTCTAAATTGGAACTTGACATGTTTGATGCGGGAGAATTGAAAGATTACTTCATCGAATTCCGTGAGATATCGTCCGGCTGTAAGTTTGGAAACAAATGTGTACACATCCATGAACCTGGTTGTGCGGTTAAAAACAACCCCAATATTCTTACCACAAGATATCAAAATTATGTCAAATATTATGAAGAAATAAAAAATAAAAAAGAGGTATACTAAATGTTTATTGCACCCTCAATCTTAACCGCAGATTTCAATCAATTGGCGACTGAAATCGAATCTGTTAAATCTGCTGATTTTCTACACTTAGATGTCATGGATGGTCATTTTGTACCAAACATTTCTTTTGGGTCGCATGTCCTCAGTGGGTTAAAAAAAATCTCTAAAGTGCCTTTAGATACCCATTTAATGCTATCAAACCCATTGGACTACATCGATCAATTTGTCGAAATTGGATCGTCATACATTACAGTTCATGTCGAAGCGAATAAAGTCCAAGAATCCATCAATCGTATCAAAGCCTCAGGTATCAAAGCAGGTATTACTTTAAAACCAAAAACCAAAGTAGAAACACTATACCCATATTTAGACCAAGTAGATTTGGTACTCATCATGTCGGTTGAACCTGGATTTGGGGGTCAAAAATTTATGGTAGATCAACTTGAAAAAGTAAAAGCGTTGGTTGAGCTTCGAAAAACCTATGGTTATCACTATATGATAGAAATCGATGGTGGTATCAATGGGGATACTGCAAAACTGGCGAAAGCCGCTGGTGTAGATATCGCTGTGGTTGGTTCTTATATATTCAATGCGAAAGACCGCGATGCTGTGATTGGATCTTTGAGATGAAAGTAGCGGTCATCAGTCCAACGGTACCTATAGACATCCGTGCACTTATAAAACCAGAAGATTATTATGTCATCGCTGTGGATGCAGCGATAGAAGCATTGAACGAACAAGCTATTCCTTATCAATTGGCTGTGGGTGATTTTGATTCACTCAGCACACCCGCATTATTAAAAGGTGAGGTCATTCGGTTAAACCCGATTAAAGATGATTCAGACACTTCAAAAGCCCTAGAAATCGCTTTTGGTATGTCGGATGATGTCATCCTCATTGGGGGAACTTCAGGCGCGAGAAAAGACCATTTTGTCGCGAATTTATTATTACTAACACACTACCCAACACTGGTGATGATGGATGCTTATAATCAAATCCGAATTAAAACAGTTGGGACCCATCATATAGAAAAAAAAGGGTATGACTACTTATCGGTTTTCCCAGTCGAAAACAGCGTCATTACCCTAACAAACGTTAAATACCCACTACATCAATACACGCTCAACCGATTCAATCCTTTGGGTTTATCCAATGAGATTGATGGGGTCGCAACCCTCATCGTTCATGAAGGTAAGTTGATGGTATTTCAGTCCAAAGAATAAAAAAAAAGGCGATCGGCCTTATTTTTTTTAAGCTCTTGTAAGTGTACCTTTTTTAAGTGCACGCGCAGAAACTTTAACCTTCTTAACATTACCATCTTCATCTATGATTCGAACGGTTTGTAGATTAACTTTCCATGTGCGTCTTGTCGCATTTAAGGCGTGGCTTCTTGTATTACCAAAAGTCGTACCCTTACCTGTTACATAACATTTTGCCATAGTTTCACTCCTTTACTTCGCGCATTAAAACTATACCATACTCAAAAATAAAAAGCAACTGGTTTCAGCCTATTTCGTGCGTAATTATGACTACTTATATTATTATATAGTATTATTTGATTTTGTCTAGTGAAAAGTAATAATTTCGTATCATACAAAAGGGGTTTCTTTTTTTATCACTTGTGATATAATAGCGTTGTATCTTGTATACTTGCATCTTCAAAGTAAACATGCTATACTAAGAAAGCCTAAAAAACACATTAAATTGACACTATCTCTTTGAGACCAAATATATCTAAAATTCAATATCTAGTCATTTAATTATCAGGAGGATTAAAATGGCAAACACAATCAGTGGATCATTATTTAAAAAAATGGTGACCAACGGGGCGATTAACTTAAAGAACAACCACCAAGAAATTAACCACTTAAACGTATTTCCGGTACCGGATGGCGATACAGGCACGAACATGCAAATGACCATGATGGCGGGTATTAAAGAAGTATCCACATTAGACTCAAAATCCATCGTTGATGTGTCCAAAATTTTATCCCGTGGGCTATTGATGGGCGCAAGAGGTAACTCAGGCGTTATCTTATCCCAATTTTTCCGCGGCGTTTATTCCGAAATTGCGAAAATCAAGAATGGTTCTGCGACTGTAGACGAATTCATCGCAGCTTTGGTTGGTGGCTATCAAATGGCTTACCGTGCAGTTATGACCCCAGTAGAAGGTACCATCCTAACCGTTGTTAGAGAAGCAGCTGAACATGTATTAAGAGAAAGAAAGTCTTTAAAATCGGTTGAAGACGTCTTAAATTGCTATTTAGCACAAGCAAGAGTATCCCTAGACAGAACACCAGAATTACTACCTGTATTGAAACAAGCAGGTGTGGTAGACTCCGGTGGTGCTGGCTTTATCAAGATCATTGAAGGTATGTTATTGGCAGCACAAGGCCAAACACTCACCTTACAACAAGAAGTGCAACAAGAATTACAACATGAAGAAGGCTTTAAAGGACAAAACATTGAAGACTTCAACATTGAATTTGGTTATTGTACAGAATTTATTGTTAAATTACACAATCAAAATGACTTCGATCAAGAAGTTTTAAGAAATACCTTATTACAAATGGGCGACTCACTTGTCTTAGTACAAGATGAAGAATTGGTTAAAGTACACGTACATACCAATCAACCAGGTGTAGCCATCACGTTAGGTCAAAAATATGGTGATCTACAAACCATGAAAGTTGAAAATATGAGACTTCAACATGGTGCTGTAGTCGAAAGCATCCATGAACATGACCACAACCATGATCACAAAGAAGAAGTCAACTTCCAAGCAGTTAAAGAAGAAAGATCCAAATATGGCATCATCGCCGTTTGTTTCGGAGATGGTATCAAACAAGCCTTTAAAGAACTAGGTGTAGATTACATCATCGACGGCGGTCAAACCATGAACCCACCAACGGAAGAGTTCATTAAAGCAGTTAAAGCAGTCAATGCTGAAAATGTCATTATTTTACCTAATAACTCTAACGTTATCTTATCCGCTGAACAAACCTTAGCACTATGTGAAGATCAAAATATCCGCGTCCTAAAGACAAAGAGCATTGGTCAAGGGTATGCTTCATTAATGGTATTCGATAACACCCAAGAAATGGATGATAATGTCGAAGCGATGTCAGAAATCGTTGCAAATATGACTACTGGTGAATTAACTTACTCAGTCAGAGACACTGAAATGAACGGTGTTAAGATTGCGAAAGGTGATTTCATTGGTATCACTAAAGGCAAGATTGTGGTATCACTACCTGATCGTGTAGAAGCGATTCATGGATTACTCGACACCATCATTAAAGAAACCTCAGAAATTGTAACTCTATTCTATGGTAAAGATGTTTCCGAAGATGAAATTACAGAAGTCAAGAAGTACATTCAATCCTTGAATGAAGACCTTGAAATCGAAGTCATCAATGGTAAACAAGATATCTACGCTTACATTGTTGCAGTTGAATAACGAGTCAAAATGGGTATAATTTAATTTATACCCTTTAATTTGCGGATATGGCGGAACGGTAGACGCGCATGTTTGAGGGGCATGTGGCTTAAAGGCTGTGTGAGTTCAAATCTCATTGTCCGCACCATTAACTAATTAACGGCTAAATAAAGCCGTTTTTTGTTATATAATAAAATTAAACGCATATATATATAGTTATAAAATTTTTTAATATGCATATTATTATAGGCAAATTACCGAGAGAAATTTGTGAGAAAACAACGTTTTTGTTTCAAGAGTGATTGGTTTAAGATATAATTGTTATGTAAAAGAGGTGTATCCATATGGAACAATCCATTGACCAAGTTTTTAAAGCATTAGGTGACCCGATACGTATTCAAATTGTAGATACATTAGCAAAGGGTTCTGTGTGTGCATGCAAGCTACTAGAACAATTTCAAATCACGCAACCCACACTATCATTTCATATGAAAATATTGGTAAGTAGTGGCTTAGTTGAAGCCATTAAACAGGGTAAGTGGGTATTTTACGAATTAAAACACGATGTATTGAAGCATATTCGTCATTATGCGTTTCAGTTAGAATCTACCAAACAGAATCACATCGCCATTTGTTCTTGTAAATAAAGACCACGTAAATAGGTAAATTAAGTTGAATTGATGGTTACCAAAGATTAACTTGTGTTATAATATTGCCAATTAGGGAGGTGTTTCAATGAAACCACTCATTGTTGGTGACACTGTCCAAATTCATAGTTATAAGCACAACAAAGCATTACATCGAATTTGGCGCAGCGCTACCGTGATCAACCAAACAGAGGACTGTTTAGTTTTAGGCAACTATAAAACCCGCGTCATCGAATCCGATGGTCGAAATTGGATGACTAAAGAACCAGCGATTTGTTATTTTTTTAAAAAACAATGGTTCAACGTCATCGGTATGATTAAACCCGATGGTATTTATTATTACTGCAATCTATCGAGTCCGTATTTATATGACGGTGAAGCAGTAAAATATATCGATTATGATTTAGATATTCGTGTCTCACGTGACGGTACATTCAAAATCCTTGATGAGGATGAATATCAAAAACATCAACTCAAGTATCGTTATCCTGCGGAGATCAAGTCCATTTTAGAATCCGAGATGAAAGTGCTCATCCAAATGATTCAACATCGTAAAAAACCTTTTGATGATTCTTTTATCGAACAATCATTTGAAGAATTCAAACACCTTAGACAAACCAGCAAATGACGCTGGTTTTTTCTTTTTTCAAGCATTATCAAACTTTATATATTTATATAGGCTATAATTAGTATAGGAGTTGATGGTATGAAACCTTGGATATTTCAAGCTTTAAAAATGGTTATTGGTGCATTAATCGCGATTGTACTATCGGATTTTTTATCATTAGAATATAGCGTTACAGCAGGTATCATTGTCATTCTATCCATTCAACCAACCAAACAACAATCCATCCGTGTGGGTGTAAAACGAATCATCGCTTCCTTGGTAGGTCTAATCATAACAGCAGGGTTAATGGTATTGTTTGGCTATACTTTGCCTATATTTATTCTGTCTCTATTGCTCTTCATTCCGTTGGCGTTTGTTTTCAAAATGGAAGAAGGGATTGTTGTATCGGCTGTATTAATGTCCCATATCCTCGCACAAGCAGATTGGAAATATGGCATCAATGCTATATTCATTTTAGTCATTGGTGTATTAATCGCTGTTGTTTTAAATCTGTTTATGCCTAACAAGTCTAAATCTATTGAAAAAGAAATTCTCTTGATTGATGAGTCATTAAGAGAAGTGATTAAGACCATTACGGAGTGTGAGTGTGCCAATTATAGTCCGATTCTCGCGATGATTGACAATGCCATTCACACCATACGAATCGAATCTTTGAATCAGTTATTGCCTAAACGCGATTTAAATATTTCATATGTTACCATGAGGAAAGAACAAGTCAGTTATCTTCAAAAGATTGAAATGGACTTAAAACGTGTGGTCGTTACCGAATATAAACAAGACATTGTCAAATTTTTAAAGGATATGGTTCCACGGATTGGAAAAGCCAATATGGCATCATTGTTGTTGGTACAATTGGATCAAATGCGTGAAGCTTATAAAGAAAAACCACTTCCTAAAAACCGACAAGAGTTTGAAGAACGTGCCATTTTGTTTCACATCTTGTTTGATTTAGAAGCCTTCTTAATGGCTAAAGTACGCTATCATGAAATTGAAGAAATCCGATAACCCTTTACAATAGACTACAAATCACATAAAATGAGACTATCGAGGTGAACTTATGCAAACCATTAAAAACTTAAATACAGGCCTTTCAGACGGCATTAAAATCGTGATTGTTGCCGTTTTAGCATTGGCAGGTTTGGTGTCATCGTTTAGCGGTCAAAATCGTTTATTTGACTATTTCATTCAATACTTACCACTCTTGTTATTTGGATTAATCGCAATCTATGCACAGTTTAAAGGCTATTCATTATTATCGTTTACCATCTTGTTGATGATATTCTATCCTAGCAGTATTAATAATTTTATGGACGCTACGATTCAATTGCTGGGTGGCCGAGTTGCGTTTACCCTTCAAATTTTCATGCAATTTGGTATTGGCGTATTTCTATTATTAATGATTGTGTCCATTTTACTTTCCGGGGTTCAATTGAAACCAAAACTTCGAAATGAAGACTTGTTGTTCTTGAGTATTGGTATTTTGCATATCCTCGTGTTTAATAACGTGATTGCAGCATTCAATGGTTTACTGCTCGTTCTCATTGCATTATTATTGGGTTCAAGAAAACTCGCAAGTTTGTTGTTTTTACTCAAATATTTGATGACACCACTATCTTACATTGATAACATCGTCAGATATGACACTTTATCATTGGCTTTCCATATCAGATCTATTACAGGGATCATTGTGTTATTTGTTTTAATTGCATACGCCGTTAAATTGTCATCAGAACCAAACATCGACTAATCTACAAAGACGCTATCCGTAGCGTCTTTTTTGATGTATAAATGAAAAAAAAGAACTTTCACAAGTTCTTAATTAACTGATTTGGAGCGGGCGAGGGGAATCGAACCCCCATCTCATGCTTGGCAAGCACGTATATTAACCATTATATTACGCCCACAGCATTATTATGATAACAAGATTGGTAGTTGTTGTCAACTACTTTTTTTGGAATTTATTGATGGTCGGGAAGACAGGATTTGAACCTGCGACCTCCTGGTCCCAAGCCAGGCGCTCTACCAAGCTAAGCTACTTCCCGTGTTTACACAAGTGGCGCGTCGTAAAGGATTTGAACCCTCAACCCTCTGATCCGAAGTCAGATGCTCTATCCAGTTGAGCTAACGACGCAGAGCCTTGGTAGTTGGATAGTGGCGGTCCGGACGGGAATTGAACCCGCGATCTCCAGTGTGACAGACTGGCATGTTAACCACTACACCACCGGACCGGCAAGAAGAATTATATCACATCAATTCTTCGTTATCAAGATGAATCATTTCCTTTTTTTCAAATCTTTCAATCGGTTTTAAATGGGCTTTTTCATCGGCTTGGTATTCAGGGATATTTGACACAATTAAATCCATTAAACCCAGATGAAATGGGCGTGTATCATTTAAGTATTCAGATGCGTCAATGCGATTCAATAAATGGTTGGTTTGTTTCATGTAATATTGTTTAACGGGTTGTTTTGTTTTTACTCGGTCCAATTCAGCTTCAAATAAAACCATCAATCTATCGACCAATTCATATTCTTGACAGCGGTATAGATACAAAATGGCTTGTTGTAAAATCAAAGGCTGTTGGTATTGTCTCGCAATACGTCTACCGATGACAGATGATTTTGCCAGTACACGCGTTTTCTCTAGTAACAGTTCATCGATTTCCGAATCTTCATAAATCCCCTTATTAAGTAAAACTTGGTAGAAATTGAGTAAGTGAATGCTAAAGTCTGAGGGGATATGTTCAAATAAGCGTTTTCTCATTTCATCGATTAAAAATGGATTAAGATCATCTACAAACTGGGTCACAATCGATAATGCAAACATCGGGTCCGTATTAATTCTTTTATGGGCGACAAAATCGCCATAAATGCCTTGAGCAGATAGCGTAGAGGTATAAGTGAAAAAGGCACTAAACAAGGCGATATAAAAGGCGAATACGGTGAGTGGTGTATCGTAGAAGAAGATGAGGTTTGTCAACAATAATAAGGATGCGAAAACGACAGTAAATGTTGGGGCTGTAATCAAACTGAACGCGGTAGCCTTTTTCAAGTAATCAATGTCTTTTTGACTCTGAATGGCCTGAAAATTTGGCATGACCATTCCCCCACCTAAAACCATCAGTTTGGGGTTGATTTTCAAATGCCATCTCGTATCTTTATAAAACAAAAACATCAATACCAATATCATTTTTGGTTTGATTCCTTTAATCAAGAATGCGACAGCGTGGGCCAGTTCATGTAACAGCACAACGATGAAGTATGAAGCGAGAAATATCAAGATATGATAATAAAAGGGCACTTTTAAATAACTGCCAAACAAAATATGGAAATAGGGTCTAAAAATGGCAAATAAGACCACTGCAGTAATAAAGATGATCGCATTTATTAATATCGGTTTAAATCGTTTTTTCATATTGTTCACCTTAGCCTATTATACCATTTAAAAAACCCGATTGAAATTGTCGTAAAATGTGTTAATATCAATATTAGGGGAAAATAATATGAAGACAACAGTGATATTGCGAAAGGCTCACTTTAGCCTTTCTATTTTGACAGTAACCCTCGCGGTTACTTTACTGATCACCATGGTTTTGGGGACTAAACTAATGAATCAGTCTTTGGATGGGCTCTTTGTTATTTCAGTCCAGATCATCATGGGGATGATGACTATTGTCCTGATGATGGGTTTAATATGTTATTTTAGACATAAGAAAGTAGATGTTTTGGAAAAGTGGACGTTATCTTTATTGGGTTTTGGCGTCGTTATTTTAGCTTTTTTATTCGTATTTGAATTATTTTTGAAGCCCTAGGGCTTTTTTTCTTGTGAATCTTGAGTTTATGTTAAAATATAAAATGAAAGGTTGTGATCTATTTGAAGAATTTAAATCAAGAGAAAACACCGTTTTTTACCAAATTAAAAGAATATGGTGAATCGGATGTTGTCCCCTTTGATGTCCCCGGACATAAGTTGGGTCGACTCCCAAATGATCTCTCTGCTTTTGCAGGTAAAGGCATCTATCAATTGGATGCGAACGCACCTAGAGGGCTAGATACACTTAGTAAGCCTACAGGGGTTATTAAAGAAGCACAAGCATTGGCAGCTGAAGCATTTGGCGCGGATAAAGCCTATTTCTTAACTTCCGGGACGACCGGTGGGATTATCGCCATGATCATGGCTACGGTATCCGCGAAAGAAAAAATCATACTACCAAGAAATGTACATAAAAGCGTCATCAATGCGCTCATTTTTAGTGGGGCAGTACCCGTGTTTGTTAAACCCGATATCGATAATAATCTAGGGATTGCGAATGGTGTAAGTCTTACACAAATGAAAAAAGCCATCGATGAACATCCAGATGCAAAAGCCGTGTTTGTCATCAACCCGACGTATTTTGGTGTGGTATCTGATTTAAAGAATATTGTGGATTATGCCCACAGTAAAGATATGATTGTGATGTGTGATGAAGCCCACGGTGCACAATTTTATTTCTCAAACTTATTACCACAAAGTGCAATGGCAGCAGGTGCTGACGTTGCGGCAACCTCAATGCATAAAACCGGGGTTTCCCTCACTCAAAGCTCGATATTATTAACCAAAGGTGACCGTATCGATAATGCAAAAATCCAATCCACTTTAAATATGATTCATTCCACTTCACCGAGTGCCATTTTGTTATCTAGCTTAGATGTTGCACGAAAACAAATGTACTTTGAAGGGGAAAAAGGCATCAAAAAAGCACTCGATCTAAGAAATAAAATGGTACCTAAATTTAACGAAATCCCTGGTGTTGAAATCATCGGTGAAGCATATGCACTTAAGCGGGGATTTGATTTTGGATTTGATTCGACCAAACTGGTCATCAAGGTTGCGGATATTGGTTTAACGGGATTCGATATTTATCGTACGTTAAAAGACCGTTTTGATATACAATTGGAATTGGCGGAAACGTATTTGGTGCTTGCGATCATCACGATGGCAACCACAAAGCGCGACTTAGACCGCTTGTATCAAGCATTAAAGACCATTTCAGATGAAAACTACGAACAAAATCAATCGTTACCAAAGATTAAGTTCCATTATAATTTCCCTGAAACTTATGTTAGACCACGTGAAGCGTATCATGCGCCACACAAAATTGTACCGCTCGCAGATTCGGAAAATGAAATATCAGCGGAATCCATCATGATTTATCCACCAGGTATTCCACTATTGATTCCTGGTGAAGTCATCAACACCCAGTTCTTAGAAGACTTAGATTTCTATCAACAAAGCGGTTCGGTGATCTTTAGTGAATTAAACAACGGTTACGTCAAAGTAATCGATAAAGACAATTGGCAAAAATGGGAGGACTCTGATGAGCTTTAAGAAAGTAGATTTGTCATTTCAAAGTTGTAAATCCGAATACGATGACGCAAGCGTTGTCATCTATTCATGTCCAATGGACGCGACCACGTCGTATCGTCCAGGTACACGTTTCGCAGGGAATGCGATTCGTGTCGATTCATTTGGTATCGAATGGTATTCACCATACCGTGATATGAGTTTAAAAGATTATCCAACCTGTGATATTGGTGATTTAGACTTACCAATTGGTGCGGTAGAAGATGCGTTAAATGTCATTTATGAAACCACCAAACAAATTCTCAAAGACAATAAGAAACCGATGATGATTGGTGGCGAACACTTAGTCACATTGCCTGTACTTCAAGCTGTAGCTGAAAAGTATCCGGATGTTCACATGATCCATTTAGATGCACATACGGATTTGAGAGATGAATTCTTTGGCAGAAAACTGTCACACGCAACCGTCATTAGACGTTGTTTCGATGTGTTAGGTCCAGGCAGAATTTATCAATTTGGTATTCGCTCAGGGGATAAACACGAATTTGAATGGGCAGCTGCAGGCAATACTTTCTTGAGAAAGTTTGACTTTGAAGGCTTGGCAGAAACCATTCAAAAACTCAAAGACAAACCAGTCTATATCACCATCGATTTAGACGTATTAGACCCAGGTGTTTTCCCGGGTACTGGTACAGCAGAACCAGGTGGGATGCAATACAAAGACTTACTCAATGCATTCGACTTGTTTGAAAACTTGAATAACATTGTTGGTGCAGACTTTGTTGAACTCAACCCTTATTTGGACCCTTCTGGCGCATCCAATGCGGTCGCTGTGAAGACTTTAAGGGAAATGGTACTCCTTTTACACCGCTAGAAAAACATAAAAGACAGACTGAAAACCTACATTTTGTTAAAAATCGACCCTATTTTTTAACAAAATCACGTTTTTTCAAAATCTGTCTTTTTTTTCAGGCTTATAAAAAGTATTGAACATCAAAGTATTCTATAATGAACATAGAAAGGTGGTAATGTACCCTTGGAACCGTTACAAAAACATCAGAAGATTCAAAACATCTATTTCTATGGCTCATTGTTGATGATCCTACTTAGTGTCGTATTGTTTGTCTTAGGATATGTCTTAACACAAAACGTGGTTGCTGCTCCTGATGCTTTGATTTCGTTTGCGATCGCTTATTTGTACTATCATTATGCCCATGTGGTTATTGGTATTGGATTATTGATCTATTTTCATATCCAAAAGAAGAAACTCGTTTTCAAGATGAGCATATTAAAAACCGTTCTAGGGTTACTTTCAACCCCATTTAGTTATGTCATATTAATGATTGCCATTCTTTTATTAAGCTTATCCAGCTGTGCTGGGTCATGATAAACACTCTCTCTAAAAACCCATGTTGACGCATGGGTTTTTCATTTTTTGATTAGGTCAAATCGACGGTACCGGATACGATTTTGTATGAGTACTGATGTACCGACAACATGTCCATAAAATCGATCCCAAACTTTTGAGAGTAGTTATTTTTCGGTACTAAGTTTGTCATCGTTTTGGTATTGACCAAAATGATGTTGCCAGATTTATCTAGAAATGTGACTTGAAGCGTGATGGTTTTGATTTTGACATTCGCCGTAAAATTCAAAGTGACACTAGAAGCCCCTTGTGAGGCATCTAACCATGTAATATCGGTTGACTTGATGGACCGTTCAAGGGGAACGATATCGGCGGGTTCGTCCATGTTGAAGACACACCCAGTGAGATTGAAACTCAGTAAACATAAAAATAAAAGTGATACGATTTTTTTCATAGTTACCTCCTAATAGATTCACAAGAATATATACCGGAGTGTTGTGAAAAAAAAGAAAAACCCTTGTTAGGGTTTAAATGACTCATGGTGCCCTCAGCGAGAATCGAACTTGCAATACAGCCTTACCATGGCTGCGTTATACCATTTAACTATGAGGGCGTTTCATAGCAGCAAAATTATTATACAAAATTAAAAATAAAAATACAACACAAATGTGATAATATAATTACAGGAAGTGTTTTTGATGAAAAAAATCTTAGAATTATTAAAGCCATTTTGGCGCACACTGACGGTCTCATTGACCTTAAAAATGCTGGGGTCTATTACCGACCTTTTTTTACCATTTTTAATCGCTTATATGATTGATGATGTCATTCCAACGACCACAACGGACAACCTTTGGCCAATCTATATGGTCGGTATATATATGTTTTTAATCGCCTTAGCGGGCTGGTTGATGAACATCTTTGCCAACCGAACTGCAGAACGGATTGCAGCTGAAGCGATTCGAGAGTTAAGGCATGAAGTATTTGAAAAAATCGAAGGCTTATCCTCTGCACAAATTGATCAATTTACCAGACCATCATTAATATCTAGAATGACCACCGATACCTATAATTTATACAATTCTACTGCGGGTATTCAACGTTTAGGGGTTAGAGCACCAGTGTTATTAATTGGTGGTATTTTGATGTCATTCTTGGTTGACCCAATCTTAACATTGGTCATGATCGCGACATTACCATTCATTGGGTTGGTTGTTTACACCGTATCCAAAAAAGGTATTCCTTTATACAAAGAAATTCAAGTGCGTGTTGACCGATTGATTCGTACGGTCAGAGAGTTCATCACAGGTGCGCGCGTCATTAAATCCTTATCGATGAGTGAACACGAACAACAACGTTTTGAAAAGGACAATCAACGCACGGTAGATGGCGAACTCAAAGCGAGCATCACGATGGCAAAAATCAACCCATTGATGAATGGGATTGTCAACATTGGTCTGGTTTTGGTCTTGGTATTTGGGGCATTTCGTCTCGATCAAGGCTATGTTCAAAAAGGGGACATTACGGCTTTTGTTACCTATTTCACCATCATCTTGAATGCGATGATGTCGATTACAAGGGTATTCGTTATGTTATCCAGGGCACAAGCCTCTGGTGCCCGTATTGATGAAATACTCAATGCGCCAAACGACATCCAAGATGGTACGGAAGATATTGTGGTGAACAGCAAATTACCACACATCGCCTTTAACCATGTGTCATTTTCTTATAATAAACAAAAATACAATGTAGAAGACATCTCATTTGAGTTATTCGAGGGACAAACCCTCGGTATTATCGGTTCAACAGGGTCAGGCAAGACCACTTTGGTCAATCTTTTGATGCGTTTTTACGATACCACCGATGGCGAAATCCTATATTATGGTAAGCCGATTCAAACCTTAAAGGTGAAGGATTTACGCAGTCGAATCGGATTGGTTTTACAACAAGATTTGATTTTCTCAGAATCTATTTATCAAAACATTCAATTCAATCGTAATAAAATTGGCCATTATGACATCGATATGGCAACCCGTATCGCTCAAGCAGAGTTTATTTATGAACGAGAAGATGCGTTTGAAGCGATGATGGCGACCCGTGGGATGAATTTATCGGGTGGTCAAAAACAACGCATATTGATCGCAAGAGCAATCGCTGGCAAACCAGATGTACTCATTTTAGACGATGCCTCATCCGCACTAGACTATCAAACCGATATGAAGATGCGTAAAAAACTCAATGAGACGTTGGCTCATACCACTAAAATCATCATTGCCCAACGCATTTCTAGTTTAAAGGAAGCCGATTTAATCTTGGTCATGGATGAAGGCAAGATCATTGCGAAAGGCACCCACGAAACACTATTAAAAACCTCTAGTACCTATCAACTGTTGGCGAAACACCAGATGGGAGGGGCAGCGTTATGATGTATGCAGGCAAACAATCCCGCAAAAGCAATGACGGTTCACAAAAAGCCAAGAACCGTAAATACGTAGTTAAACGCTTATGGGATTATCTCATATTTTATAAGTGGCGTCTGGCTTTAGCCATTTTCTTAACCGTGATTTCTAACCTCTTATCCTTGGTTGGACCTTACCTAACAGGTCGTACGGTTTCTGCGATGGAAAACGGGGTTAAGTTCGATCAAGTGTTCCTATTTGCTGGACTGATGATAGTATTCTATATCTTAAGTTCAATCTTAAATTATTCATTGTCCATCGCGATGGTCAAAATCAGTCAAAGCGTTGTATATAAAATGCGTAAAGACGTCTTTGATAAATTAACCAAAGTCCCTGTATCATTCTTTGACCAAAATCAAACCGGGGACATCATCTCAAAAATCTCTTATGATATCGACACCATCAATACGTCACTCGCGACCGATGTGGTCTCGATATTCACCTCATTAATTACCGTAGTCATCTCCTTGGTCATGATGCTCATCATGTCACCAATTCTATCCTTGGTATTCTTAATTACCATCCCGTTGTCTTTCATTTTTACCCGAACATTGTCCAAAATCGTTAAGAAGAAATATCGTTTAAGAAACATGAAACTTGGCGAACTCAATGGGTTCTCTGAGGAAATGATTACAGGTCAAAAAACCGTTCAATCTTATGTTTCAGAAGCCGCTGTTTTAAGCCGTTTTGACATCATCAACGATGAAGCATCGGATGCTTCTTATAAAGCGGGGTATTATTCTACCGTGGTTGGACCGACTGTTAACTTCATATCGAACTTATCTGTGACCTTGGTCGGTGTATTCGGTGGTTTATTGTATTTCAATGGTTCGATTGACTTAGGTAAACTCACCAGCTTCACCTTGTATTCTAGACGTTTCTCAGGTCCAATCAACCAAATGAGCAACATTTTGGCGGATATTCAAAGTGCGCTCGCAGCTGCTGAACGCGTCTTTGGATTGATTGACCTCAAAGAAGAAGTACTAGACAAAGACGACGCTACACCGTATGAAAATGTCAACGGTGAAATCGAATTTAATGCGGTTCAGTTCTCCTATGACAAGAAAACCCCAATCATTCAAAATCTAAGTTTTAAGGCTCAACCAGGCCAAGTGGTCGCGATTGTTGGTCCGACAGGGGCAGGTAAAACAACCTTAGTCAATTTATTGATGCGTTTCTATGATGTGGATGGCGGAGAAATCATTGCTGATGGTAAAAACATCCAAGATTATACCCGTGACTCCTTGCGTCGGGCGTTTTCAATGGTCCTTCAAGATACCTGGCTTTTCACCGGTTCGATGGCAGATAACATCGCCTATGGTAATGGTGAAGTCACCCGTGAACAAATCATTGAAGCCGCTAAGAAAGCCAAGATTCATCATTTCATCGAAGCGTTGCCTCAAGGTTATGATACTGAACTCACCGATGAAGGACTCAATATCTCTAAAGGTCAAAAACAACTGTTGGTCATTGCGCGAGCGATGTTATCCAACACCAAGATGTTGATTTTGGATGAAGCCACATCGAATGTCGATACGCAAACCGAAATCCATATCCAGCAAGCCATGTTACAACTCATGCAAAATAAGACCACCTTTGTCATTGCCCACCGTTTGTCTACGATTCAAAATGCAGACTTAATATTAGTCATCAAAGATGGCAATATTGTCGAACAAGGCAAGCACGACGAATTGATCCAAAAACAAGGCTTTTATAACAAACTCTATCAAGCGCAATTCGAATAAAGTTACCATGTGTAACTTTTTTCTTTTTCTAATGTATAATGAAATTATAAGGTGGGATAACATGACATTCAAACAAGGCATATTTTATCAAATCTATCCACGTAGTTTTAAAGACGCCAACGGCGATGGCATTGGTGATATCAAAGGCATCATTTCAAAACTTGACTACCTCCTTCAACTGGGTGTGAATTATATATGGCTTTCGCCTGTATATGCATCACCCAATGTCGATTTTGGTTACGATATTAGTGACTATTTTTCAATCAACCCTGAATACGGTACGATGGCTGATATGGATAAACTGATTGCTGAAGGGAAAAAGCGTGGGATTTATTTCGTGATGGATTTGGTCATGAACCACACTTCTAGTGAACACGCGTGGTTTAAATCCTCTTTAGATCCGAATAGTCCTTACCGTGACTATTATTTTCATCGTCCCGGTAAAGGTAATAAATTACCCAACAATTGGACCAGTTTTTTTGGTGAAAAAGCCTGGTCTAAAAATGCAGATGGAACTTATTATTTACACCTATTTGCCCAAAATCAACCCGATTTGAATTGGGACCACCCAATGATGTATGAAGAATTCAAAAAAATCATCTTATTTTGGCTCAATAAAGGCATCAAAGGATTCCGTTGTGATGTTGTGAATGTGATGTGTAAAACCGATTTAGAAAATGGTAAAAACCGTTTATTCTTGAAGGGGTTAGAAAAGTATCAATCCACACCCAAGAACCATATGTATTTGAAACGTATTCACAAAGAACTCATCGAACCAAATGGGGCTTTTTTAGTGGGTGAAACCGTGATGATCAACACCCAGCAAGCCAATGACTTATTAGGCACAGAATCTGAAAAAGAACTCGATATGATGTTTGGTTTTGAACATATGGATGCAGATCAATTTTTAGTTAAATGGTTCAAAAGAAAATTCAATCCAGATAAATTCAACCGTATTCTCACAAAATGGCAGTTAGAACTCCCATGGAATGCCAATTATTTTGAAAATCATGATCAACCCAGAAGTGTCTCAAGGTATGGGTCACTTCATTATCATAAAGAAAGTGCCAAAATGCTTTCGACCGTATTGTTAACACTCAAAGGTTCCCCTTTCATTTTCCAAGGTCAAGAAATCGGGATGACCAATGTCGACTACAAATCATTAGATGAGTATATGGACATTGAGACAAAGAACATTTGGGCTTTAGCAAAAAAACTATGGATTCCTAAATTCTACCGTTGGCATATGATTAAAACGGTCTCTCGTGATAACGCTAGAAGCCCGATGCAATGGGATGCCAAAGGTGGGTTTTCAACGGGAAAACCATGGTTAAGAATAAACCATAATCAAACGATTATCAACGTGGAAGCCCAAACTGATGATGGTAATTCAATCCTAAGTTACTATAAAAGACTGATCAAAATTAGACAACAACACCCCGTTTTGATCGACGGTGATTTTGTCCCACTGGTGATTAAAAAAGGCGTATTTGCTTATCACCGCGTATTAGGCAATCAAAAGATTTTAGTGGTGGTGAACATGTCATCCAAATACCGTAAATTCAAACATTCGATGGATGGCGAGATTCTTTTACAAAACTATCCACCGCTTGAAATGAAACGTTTGAGACCATATGAAGCGAGAATCATCGAGGTTCAAAATGACCAAGTCTAACCGTTTTACATTTGGTGTCGGGACCATTGGTCGCGACATGAGTTATACCTTGATTTCGATGTATTTAATGTTTTACCTCACCGATATCATGGATTTGAATGCACAAATGATTTTAATCTTGACCGCCATCATTGTTACCATTCGTGTATTTGACGCATTTAATGACCCGTTTATGGGGGTTATTGTGGATAATACCCGTTCTAGATTTGGTAAATTTAAACCGTGGATATTCGTTGGTTTAGTCGGATCTGCCATCACTTCGGTACTGATGTTTAGCGATTTCGGATTGACAGATACCGCATTCATCATTGTTTTCACATTGTCTTATGTCCTCTGGGAACTCTTTTTCACCATGAATGATATTGCTTATTGGTCGATGTTACCAGCCTTAACGCAAGATCAAAAAGAACGTGAAGAAATTGGCTCATGGGCTAGGGTATTCGCGAATTTAGGGGTATTCATCGTGGTAGGTGGATTGATTCCCATCACGAATTATTTTAAAAACGATTTAAACATGACAGAACAAAATGCATTCTTTACATTTGTTTTCATCAGTGCGATACTGATGGTCATCGGTCAATTGGTGACCATTCGTTTTACCAAAGTAGAAGTGCATTTCGCGAAAGTTGAACAAACCAAAATCAGCGAAATGTTTGGAGTCATTCTTAAAAATGACCAGTTATTATGGGCAGCCATCGCGATGAGTTTATTTATGACAGGGTATATGATTACCACTAATTTTGGACTACACTTTTTCAAATATGCTTATAAAGATGAAAGTATGTATGGTGTATTTGGTATTGTTTTAGGGGCATCTCAAATGGTGGCGTTACTCGTATTTAGATTTCTATCGAATCAATTTACACGCAAACAGTTATTCACAGGTGCCATTGGTTTGGTCTTATTGGGCTATGTATTGTTTTTTATCGCACCCATGGACATCATTTGGATTGGTTTGGCTGGTATCATCATGTTCTTTGGACAAGGGATGTTACAATTGATCATTCTTGTTTTACTAGCAGATACGGTTGAATATGGACACTATAAGTTAGGCAAACGGAATGAATCTGTGAGCTTCGCGATTCAGCCGTTTGTCAACAAATTATCTGGTGCTATCGCATCCTTGGTGATTGGCGTTACATTGGTTTGGATTGGCATCACTGAAGTCACATCGCCATCTGAAGTGACCGATACCGATGTTTTATACTTAAAATTATCGATGTTGGTTTTGCCAGTCATTTTGATTATTGCCAGTTACTTGATTTATTATAAATGCTATAAAATTGATAAAAAAATGTATGATCAAATTATTGAAACCTTAAAAAAACGCGATGATGAATTTTTGGCTCAAAATGAAGATAATAAAATTAGTTAGACGAACCCCTTGTTTTAAACTATTGCATAGTGTATAATGTTTTTAGGTGAGTTGAATAACCACCCAGAATTTTTCAAGTAAGGAGTTAAGTTTTCATGACAGGCAAAGTTAAATGGTTCGATGCTGAAAAAGGTTACGGCTTTATTTCAACATCAGAAGGCAAAGATGTGTTTGTACACTTCAGCGCTATCCAAGCTGATGGTTACAAAGCATTAGCAGAAGGCGACCAAGTTGAATTTGAAGTTAAAGAAGGCGACCGCGGCCCACAAGCTGCTAAGGTTGTTAAATTATAATTTTAAAATAACAAGGTAAGCAGAAGGACTGAATTTCAGTCCTTTTTCTTTTTATCATTAAACTGAAAACGTTTTTATCGATAACTTGGGTTGACAATGTTTAAAATTGCTAGTATTCTATATGCAAACAAAAAAAGTTTAGAGGTAGCGATGTATCATAGTACAGTGTAGAGCAGGCATGCGACGACACACTCGAAAGGTAACCATCGCCGAATGAGGACTTAGGCATAGGTCAATCATGGGGTTATAGGGAACACTTATAACACTCCTACACACAAATGTAGAGGCGCTAACGAATGTAAAAAATTTCTTTTTATTTCGTGTTGAAGGCGTCCTATGGGACGCTTTTTTTGTTAAAAAAATAGGAGGTCTTCGACAATGAGAAGAATGTTTGTAGTATTAACCGTTTTATTTGCATTAACCTTGTCTGCATGTAGCACATCGAGCTACGAAGTAGAAGAAGGTAATACCTTGGTGGTTGGGTTAGAAGCAGCGTATGCACCATACAACTGGACAACCCAAGCACAAAATGAATTTACAGTACCACTATCAGGTCAACCGGGTGCGTACGTCGATGGTTATGATGTTGTGGTAGCACAATACATCGCCGATGAACTTGGCTTGGTTCTAGAAGTCAAAGCGATTGAATGGGATGGTTTGATTCCGGCACTACAAGCAGGACAAATCGATGTGATTATCGCTGGTATGAGTCCAACATCCGAACGTGCACAAACCGTTAATTTTTCAAGTGAATATTACAGAGCACAACAAGTGATGGTTGTTAGAACCGATTCAAGCTTCGCTGCCGCAACCACATTGGCTGGTTTCACTGGTGCTAAAGTTGTTGCGCAATTGGGTACATTACAAGATGATTTGATCGATCAAATTCCAAGTGTCGTTCATCAAACACCCCTCGATTCGTATAACGCTTTAACCAATTCAGTATTGAGTGGGGTTGCTGACGCATTCATCGCTGAATTGCCAGTGGCGATGTCCATTGTTCAATCCAACTCAAACTTAACGTTCATTAACTTTACCGGGTCCAATGGATTCACTGTTTCTGAAGAAGATATCACCACAGCAGTTGCGCTTAGAAAAAGAGACACTGCTTTACTTGAAGCCATCAATGGTGTTTTAGCTGAACTATCGGTTGAAACCCGTGATGCTTGGATGCTAGCAGCCCTCAATAGACAATAATGTTTTTAGATGTTTTAGCCAGCCTGCCACCACAAAGTGATTTCTTTGGCACCATTATTTACATCATTCAGTCCTATTATAAAATCATTTTATATGGGTTGAGTGTGACCATTTTATTATCCGTCGTAGGTACCTTCGGCGGATTTATCCTCGCCATGGGTGTGACCCAAGCGCGTGTGGTCAAAATCGATGTCAAACGTGACCCTGTATTTGTTAAAATATACAAAGCAGTCTTTAGACAACTCGCCATCGTGTATGTCACCATTTTTAGAGGAACACCGATGATTGTCCAAGCGATGATCATCTATTATGGGATTGCGAGTGCAGGCATTTTTGCTTGGTGGAGTCCACTACCAGCCGGTTTAATCATTGTTACCATCAATACCACCGCCTATATTTCAGAGGTTTTAAGGGGTGGATTACAAGCTGTAGACCCTGGCCAAATGGAAGCTGCTAGAACATTAGGCATGAGTCACAGGCAAGCGATGCGTAAAGTGATGTGGCCACAGGCGATTAAAAATGCTTTACCAGGGGTGGGCAATGAATTCGTTGTCAACCTAAAAGATACCGCTGTTTTATCGGTCATTTCAGTCGTTGATTTATTCTATTCTGTGCGACAAGGGGCATCTGCCACTTATCGCTATTATGAGTCGTTTATGATTGCGGCGATACTGTATTTGATGCTCACCTATTTATCATCTAAATTGGTGGATTATCTATCGAAACGCTTAGATACCACTGCGGAGGTGAACGCATGAATCCCATCATCCGTGTAGAGAATTTAACCAAAAAATTTGATGACCGCATCATCCTTAACAGCATTAATTTAACCGTTAATCCAAAAGAAGTGATCACTTTAATCGGGTCATCTGGGTCAGGAAAAACCACCTTATTGCGTTGTTTAAACTTACTGAATGAACCCAATAGTGGACACATATTTTTTGAAGATAAAGACTTAATGGATCCGACCACTGATATCAACAAACTCCGTGAACACATGGGGATGGTCTTCCAACAATTCAATTTATTCAATAATAAAAATGTATTGGATAATTGCATCATGGCGCCGATGCTACGTCTTGGGTTAAGCAAGAAAGAAGCCACCGATCGCGCTGTGATGTATTTGACAAAAGTGGGTTTAAAAGACTTTATCAAACAAGATGTTAGACGTTTATCCGGGGGACAAAAACAAAGGGTAGCCATCGCAAGAGCACTTTGTATGGAACCCAAAGTCATGTTATTTGATGAACCCACATCCGCACTTGATCCTGAAATGGTAGGAGAGGTCCTTTCAGTCATCAAGACATTGCGCGATGAAGGGATGACGATGGTCATTGTCACCCATGAAATGGGTTTTGCAAAAGAAGTCTCGGATCGTATTTTATTCATGGATCAAGGCATTGTCCTCGAAGAAAATAATCCAGAGGATTTCTTCAATCGCCCAAAAGAAGAAAGAACCAAACAATTTTTAAATCGTGTGATTCAACACATTTAAACCTAATGACACGAGCATCTTCGGATGTTAACGTGTCTTTTTTCTTTTTAACGTTGAATGATAGCGTTTTTATTGTTATAATAACATTATAAGAAACGGGAGTGAAATGATATGGAAAGAGGCCTTTTAGAAGCAGAGAAGAAACACCTCTTGATTGCTCTTAAAGAAGCAAGCAAAGAGGAACTTCAAAAAATCGAAAGTGTATTTGAATTAGAACAAGCCTATGCAGCCATCGGTTTTGAAGGTAAGAATCACATCACTAGAGCGGAAGTTGAGAGACTCATCAAAGCGAGACAACTACTTGACCGTAGTGAACGTGAACAAAAAGAAGTTTTAAACCATGTTAAGGCGTATGAATTTGTGAAAAAAGCGGTTGAAGAAAAACAACCACTCACAGAAGATTTCGTCAAAGATTTACACCAAATCATCTTAGAGGATATCATGGTTGGCGGATTATATCGCCAAGTGAATATCCAACTCATGGGTTCTACCCATCAACCACCTGACCACGTAAAAGTATACGACCGCATGAAAAAATTCTTTATGAACTTAGAAGAATTTGAAGGCGACGCGATTGAACGTGCATGCTATGTACACCTATCTATATCCAAGATTCATCCATTTGTGGATGGCAACGGGCGCTTAGCTCGACTACTGATGAATTTTGTTTTAATGCAAAACGATTACTTACCGATTTCGATTAGCCACGATCAGATTCAAGCGTATTTCCATGCGCTAGATACGTTCAAAGAACAAAAAGACATGACGCCAATGATGGAACTCGTGAATGGGCTTTTAATCAAGCGATACAACGAAGTCAATCAACTGCTCAACAAGTAAGCATTTTTATATATAAAAAAGTGAAAACAACTTTCACTTTTTTTTCTTTTTGATATAATGGGTATGGTGATAAAGTGAAAGAGGTTCGTAAGTATCAATTAACGTATTTTATACGATTCATTGGGGATGCTTTGTTCTACCCTTTTTTTGCTTTATACCTCAAATCCATGCAAGTGCCAAACAATCAAATAGGCTTGATTTTGATGATCCTACCTTTGGTGGCTTTGTTCGTCAATCCCATTTGGAGTAGCCTTTCAAGGAATATTAACGATAATCGCCATATCATGCGAATTCTCACCATTTTAGAAGCGATTACCGTCATCGTATTAATTCAGCTCAATCAAACCCAATTCATCGCGTTAGCTGTCGTGGTGTTGGCGATTGTTGGACAACCGGTTTATGTATTATTGGATAGTTATACGTCCGTTTTTAGCAAAAAGAAGAACTACCCATACGGGAACATTCGTTTATTCGGTTCATTTTCTTACGGGGTTACCACCATCGTAGGTGGATTGATGATTGCGAAACTAGGCTATGAAGAAACCTTCATTGCGTCCGCGGTATTCTTCGCATTATTCGCGGTTGCACTGACTTGGATTTTACCTTTAGACATTGAAAACGATATCGATTTGAACATCAAGAGTGATGCAAAAGTCTTGATTAAAAACAATAAATTCCTATTATTCGCCATCTTCTATATCATTACTTTAGGTATCTTATTTGGTGGCGATAACTTCTTAAGTATTTACTTTGAATCCTTAGGGGTAAAACCAGATCAATATGGGTTAATCATGTTTATCTTCATCATATTTGAGATGATTGTATTGGCTTATTTATCGGCCAATGGCTATAAGTATAAAACCAAGACTTTATTATTGATGATTGTGATCACGAATGCCTTAAGATTTTTAATCTATGGGATTGAATTACCACTCATCGTCTACATCCTCATCAGTTTGATTAGAAGTGTGACGATGGGCACCATGTTGTATGTCACCATCCGATATATCGAAGAGATTGTATTACCTAAAAACATCACCTTAGGTATTTTGGTATTTTCAAGTTTTAGAAGTTTATTTACAGCATTAGTAACCCTTTCTGGTGGGTATATAACAGAATTATTTGGGTATCGTCCTTACTACATCATGGCATCCATCATCGCCCTATCCGCCATCGGTTTTATAGACTATTCCCAATCAAAAGTATCATGAATATGATATAATAGACAAGGATGTGATAACATGTTAAAAATCGGTGAAATCAATCAATTGAAAGTAAAACGTAAAACAGACATTGGCTATATGCTGACCGATGGCACTGAAGACGTATTTTTACACTTCAATGAAACCAATCATCAAACACTGCAAGATAACCAAAGTGTATCTGCATTTTTATACTACGACTTTAAGTCGCGTTTAGCTGCGACATTGTCAACCCCAATCATTACTGTGAACCGTCCGGATTTCGTGACGGTTAAAGAAGTCAACCATGACTTAGGCGTGTTTGTTGGAAACAACATTTCTAAGGACATGTTGGTATCGAAAGACTATCTACCCTATGATTTTAATCTATGGCCCGAAAAGGGTGACACTCTATACTGCATCTTAAAATTGAAAAACCGCTTGGTTGCGAAACCACTGAATAAAGTGGAAATCAACTTAAAGCCTGAAACCAAACTCGATTTACATCAGCACATCGATGCTTATGTCATCCATGCTGGTAAAGAAGGTCTCAATATGATGTCAGCTTCAGGACACCTCATCTTCGTACACCACACGCAAATGCGTCGTGTGTACCGTTTAGGTGAACTAGCCAATGTGAGAATTGCACGCATCCATGAAGATGGATATAGTGGTTCTTTGATTGAAGTCAAAGAAAAAATGATGGATCAGGATGCCCAAATGTTACTCGACTATTTGATTCAAAATGGTGGTAAAATGGCATTTACATCCGATTCTGACAAAGACCTCATCTATGAAACGTTCAAACTCTCTAAAAAAGCATTCAAACGTGCCTTAGGCCGTTTATATAGTGAAAGGAAGGTCATTTTCGAAGATGACCAAACCATACTCGTTAAAGGTGAATAATAATGGATAAAAAACTCGTAGAAACCATCACCGCTCGCGACAAAGATTTCGCACAGTGGTATACCGATTTATGTATCAAAGCTGAACTTATGGATTATAGTGATGCGAAAGGATTTATCATCTATCGTCCTTACGGCTACGCTATTTGGGAAAATATTCAAAAATATTTAGACCAAAGATTTAAAGAAACTGGACATGAAAATGTCTATATGCCTATGGTCATTTCTGAATCGCTATTTCAAAAGGAAAAAGACCATGTTACAGGTTTCGCTCCAGAAACAGCATTTATGACCACTTCATCCGGCGATGAAGGTGAAAAACTCATCATTCGTCCAACCTCAGAAGTTTTATTTTGTCAACATTACTCAAAAATCGTCTCTTCTTACCGCGATCTACCTAAAAAATATAATCAATGGTGTTCAGTGGTCCGTTGGGAAAAAACCACACGCCCATTCTTAAGAGGCAAAGAGTTTTTGTGGCAAGAAGGGCATACCATTCATAGAACAGAAACAGAAGCTAGAGCAGAAACCTTAGGCATGCTTGACATTTACAACAACCTAGGTAAAGAATTGCTCGCGATTCCATTTGTGACTGGTCGTAAAACCGAAAAAGAAAAGTTTGCTGGTGCGGTAGAAACCTACGCCATCGAAGCATTGATGCATGATGGTAAGGCACTACAATCGGGGACCTCTCATTACTTCGGAGATGGTTTCGCAAAAGCATTCGACATCAAATTCCAAGATAATGATAACCAAGTGAAAAATGTCTTCCAAACCTCTTGGGGCGTTTCAACACGTTTAATTGGTGCAGTCATCATGGTCCATGGCGATGATGAAGGGTTGGTATTGCCACCGTATGTGGCACCGACACAAATCGTCATCATCCCAATTCAAAGCCAAAGACCTGAAGTCATGGAAGCTTCCAATAAAATGTATGCAGACTTAAAAGCTGCAGGTTACCGTGTGAAGCTAGATGATTCCAATCGTACACCGGGATGGAAGTTTGCTGAATATGAAATGAAGGGTGTCCCAGTTCGTATTGAAATCGGACCAAGAGACTTAGCCAATGGTCAAGTCACCATCACCCAAAGACACGATAGAAGCAAACGAACGGTTGCCATCGATTCCGTGATTGAATCCATGCCAAATGTACTCAAAGCGATGCACGATGCATTATATGAAAAAGCATTGGCTCATGTCACTGCCAACACCTTTGTTGCATCCACTTATGAGGACTTCAAAGTTCAAATTGAAAAAGGTGGATACATCAAGATGAGCGTTGCTGGTGAAGAAGCTGAACTCATCATCAAAGCCGATGTTCAAGCCACCGCACGCGTCATTTTAAATGAACCACTGATCACTGAAATTTGCCCAGTGACCGGCAAAAAGGCAACTCAAACCATCTTATTTGCACGCGCTTATTAAAATCATGTTAAAGAAACCATAATGAACGATGGTTTCTTTTCGTTTTTATAGTTTTTGTAATGTAAGAGTTTTATTCATTTGCATTTTAATTTGTACTTGTATTATCTTTTATTTTGTATTACAATAACACATGTTGATTTCGTTTAAACTCGATCGGATTTTGTAAATAATCTCATATGAGAGTATAATAAATTTAGACCGTATATTACACGCGCACGTGTTCTTAAAATATCGTTTAAACCAGGAGGTTGTTTTATGCACTCAGGCATCATTCGTGAAACTGTCTTACTCGACAAAGTCGCGAGAGAAAAAGTCGAAAAATTAGAAAAAGAAAAGGCCATGTTGGACATCAAAATCAAAGCCGATGAAAAGAAAATCCAATTGGAAAATATGGCTTTTATTCAAAAGACAATTGATGACACCAAAACCAATTTTGAAAATGAGATTGCGTTAAGAAAAGAAACTGAATTGAAGAAATTCAATGACAATCTCGCTTTAATCAAATCACAATTTGATGAACATGAAGAACAGTGGATCGATATGATCTATTCTTTTTGCATTAAGTAGACAGAAAAGAGGTCAAGATGAGTCCTTTAGCAAATAACGCCATCATTGCGAAATCCAAAGCAATTTATGGCAGTTTTCTGAAAGAAGAAGACTATGAACGTCTTGTGAAATTTAGATCGATTCCAGATTTGGTCGGGTATTTGAAGAAACATAAAAATTACCAATTAATCCTAAAAGATGTTCAAGAGAATTCAGTCCACAGAGGACAACTCGAAGCGTTAATCCGAAAGAATTCATTCGACCATATATACCGATTAATCAAAATGGTCTATTCAAAAGATGAATCCTTTTACAACTTAAACATCGTCACACAAGAAAATGAATTGATTCTTTCCGTTCTTCGTACCATCATCTCAAAAGAGTTTGATGAAATGAAAGGGAAAATCCCTTACTTTTTTGATGTGCATACCCCAATTGAAATCGATAAACTATTAAAAGTAACGACATTCGAAGAATTGCTTGAAGCAGTCAAACGTTCTAACTATTATGACATATTGAAGCCGTTTTATGTCAAAGACCCAAATATGATTCGCTATTTAGATATTGAACATGCATTGGAATCTTATTACTACGATCAAGCATTCGAACGCATTGGTAAAAACTACAGTGGATCTTTGAAACGTGATTTAGAAAGTATCTTTGAAACACGCATCGAGTTGGGTAACATCATCAAGATTTACCGTTTGAAGAAGTTTTATCAAGCAGACCCGGTAACCATTAAAAACGTGTTGATTAAAAAACATTCACGAATCAGTGAGAAAAAAATGGATGAAATCATCCACCTTAAAGACCCAAACGCCATACTAAAATACTTATCAACGAGTGAGTTTTCTAGATTTGCGAGCGATAAAGATTATGTGTATGTCGAATACTATGCTGGAAAAATCAAATACGATTTAGCACGCAAATTCATGTATTTTTCGACGGATGTACCAAAAGTATATATGGCTTTTGTTACGATGTCTGAAATTGAAATTGAAAATATCACCAACATCATCGAAGGTATTCGTTACCAAGTCGATGAAAATGAAATTAAACAAATGTTAATTTATTAGGAGGCATTTATGGGAATTGCAAAAGTAAATCTCATTGATTTAACCTCAAATGTCAGTAATTTAGATAAAGTACTTACCAGATTCATCGATTTGAAAAACTTTCACCCGATTTTAGCGAGTGAAATTGTCGAACGTGTCCATGGCTTAACATCCTTCGTGGCTGAAAACCCATGTCAAACCATGTTACAAGAAATCGAAGATATCGAAACCAAGTACGACTTAAAGTTACCGAATATTGAGTATCGTGATGAGAACTATAACTTAAATGAAATGTATGATTACATTACGGAAATCAAACGTTCATTAGAAGAAGAAGTAACACAAATTAAAGAACTAGAAGTTTTCATTGAAAAATATGAAAATGCACTCATCCAAGTTAAAAATATAGCGAGCTTAGATGTGTCATTAGATGACCTATTCGCTAGTCAGTATATCTCAATTCGATTTGGTCGTTTACCCATCGATTCGGTAGAAAAATTACGTTTCTTCCAAAATCGTCCATTTGCCTTCAAATCATTCAATACCGACCACAACTACGTTTGGTGTATGTATTTCACAACCGATGAATACAAACGCGAAGTGGATAACATCTTTTCCTCATTATTCTTTGAGAGAAGTTTCATTCCAGATTTCGTTCACGGTACACCAAAAGAAGCAGCGGAACGTATCGAATATGAAATCGCTCATGCGAGAAATCAAATCATGAAATACCGCAGTGATATGTGCAATATTACCGATGGTTGTGAAAATCGTCTTTCGATGATTAAAGGTGAATTGCTATTCCTAAACCGATTATTTGAATCTAAAAAATATGTGGTTGGTCTGGGGGATAAATTCACCATCAGTGGTTTCGCTGAGGATGCAGATGTCAAAGTATTCCAAGACACCTTTAAAGACATGACCGATGTTGAAATAGAAGTCAACGCCGCAGATACAGACAAGCGTGTTACACCACCAACCAAACTCAAGAATGGCTGGTTCAGTAAACCCTTTGGTATGTTCGTTGAAATGTATGGATTACCTGGTTATAACGAACTCGATCCAACCCCGTTTGTCGCGATTACATATTCCATTTTATTTGGTATTATGTTTGGTGACTTAGGTCAAGGTTTGGTATTGATGTTATTAGGCTATTTAGCTTATAAATTCAAAGGCATGCGTTTAGGCGCTGTAGGGGTTCGTATCGGATTATCTTCAGCCATCTTTGGATTATTATACGGTTCATTCTTTGGTAATGAAGAAATCTTAACCCCATTCTTTACCGATATTTTAGGTTTACCAGGTAAACCAATTCATATCATGGATAGTGATTTTACCATGACCTTGCTCATCAGTGCGATTGCGATTGGTGCGCTGTTGATTTTATCGACTATGATCTTAAACATCATCACCATGATCAAAAAGAAAGACTATGTTGAGATGGTGTTCTCACACAATGGGATTGCCGGCATGATGATGTATGGATTCGTTGTGGTGGCGGCCGGTTTACAAGTCGGCTTAGGTATCCCTGTGGTCAATATCTTTACCATCCTTGGGTTTGTTGCCATCCCACTCATCATGATCTTCTTCAAAGAACCTGTACATCGAAAAATTCATAAACATCCGATGTTTCCAGCAGGTTTTGGCGGATTCTTCATTGAAGCGTTCTTTGAATTATTTGAAATCGTACTTTCGTATTTAACCAACTCCATGTCATTCTTGCGTGTTGGTGGGTTCGTATTATCCCATGCCGGTATGATGTTGGTTGTGTTCACACTCATGGGTATGGTGGGCAATGCTAGCCTCTTGGTCATGATTTTAGGTAATATCTTCGTGATGGTGCTTGAAGGAATGATCGTTGGTATCCAAGTACTTAGATTACAATTTTATGAAATGTTCTCGCGTTATTATTCAGGTAATGGTATCGCGTTCAACCCAATCAATCAATAATAGGAGGAAAAATCATGTTAACAGTTATTGAATTAGTATTGCCATTAGTATTACTCGTATTAATCACCTTACCACTTATTAAAGTATTTAAAGGTAAAACCACAGTCGAATCTGCGCGTAAAAGATTATTAACACACATCAGCGGATTCTTCAGCATCATCGCTTTTGTATTTGTATTCCAAATGATTTTCAGCCCTGCGTTACAAGCAGCTGAAGGCGATGTAGCCTCGATTGCAGGAACCATGGCTCAAGGTTTAGGCTTCATTTCTGCAGCCTTATCGACAGGGATGTCCGCTTTAGGTGCCGGTATCGCCGTAGCCGCAGCAGCGCCAGCAGCGATTGGAGCGTTCTCTGAAAATGAAAAGAACTTTGGTAAAGCCTTGATTTTCGTTGCCTTGGGTGAAGGGGTAGCGATTTACGGTATCTTAATCTCCATCTTGATCATCAACAAATTATAATCGAAAGAAGGCGTCTCTATGAGATTTTTCTTAATCAGCGACAATGTCGATACAGAGGTCGGCATGCGACTAGTCGGCATCGATGGGGTAGTCGTCCATGAAAAGGACGCGTTTTTGAACGCGCTTGAAGATGCCCTACAAGACCCTAATATCGCCATTATTTTGGTTACGACCAAACTGGTTGAGTTAGCGCCACAAATCATTTCTGAAATCAAATTGACAGAGTCTAGAAAACTCATTGTCGAAATTCCTGACCGACATGGTACAACCAATATTGGTGAAGCAATTGACCAATACGTGAGTGAAGCCATTGGCGTCAAACTGTGAGGTGACACCATGTCATACTATAATGAAGACCAACTCAAAAAATACTTTGAAAAAGCCATTCAAAGAGAGTCTACCAAACGCGTCGAAGCGTTAAAAAAAGAAATTGATTATGCCTATCAAAAAGAAATGGCTAAAGTCATTTCAGATTTGGACATGAAGAAGAAGTTAGAACTTAATAAATTGATGCGCGATGTTCATGCAGAATATCAAGACAGATTAAATCAAATCGGGGCTGGATATGATGAAATGCTCATCAAAGAACGCAGCGTGATGATCAATCATATCTTTGACAAAGTCTATAAGAAGTTACACAAATATGTAGCCACAGAAGACTACGTTAAACACATGTCCAAACAACTTGAAAGTGTGCAATCTTTCATCGGTATGGCTACGATTGATGTGATGATATCGACCAAAGATGAATCGCTAAAACAAGCTTTTTCGAAAGTAAAAGGCATTCGTTTGGTTCAAACCGATGAGGTTGAAATTGGCGGATTTATTGCCGTATCTAACGAAAAAAACATTCGTATCGACGAAACACTCGATGCGAAATTAGCCAATCAACGCGATTGGTTCTATCAAAACGCTAAGTTATTCATCAAACAATAAAGGAGGTAACCATGGGCAATACAGTATATTCTATCAACGGTCCAGTCGTTACCGTCCAAAACGCGACCGATTTTTCAATGTTAGAAATGGTTTATGTGGGACATGAACGTCTTTTAGGCGAAGTCATTTCCATCAGTAAAACCAAAACCGTGATTCAAGTGTATGAATCGACCACAGGGATCAAAGTAGGTGACCCCGTATTCGGCACCAATGAACCCATATCCGCTTTACTTGGACCTGGCTTGGTCAGAAACATTTTTGACGGGATCGAACGTCCACTCAAAACGATTCAAGCAGCTCAAGGGATCTATATCCCAACGGGGTCTGACGTTAAACCTTTGGATGAAGACTCAACCTGGGAAGTCACCCCAACCGTCCATGTCGGCAGTTTGGTTCATTTTGGCGATATTTACGCCACCATTCCTGAAACAGCTTCGATTTTACATCGCTTAATGATACCACAGGGTATTCAAGGGACTGTTACTTGGATAGCACCTAAGGGCACTTACAAACTCAAAGACATTATTTTAAAAGTCAAAGATGAAAAAAATCAAGTCCATGATTTGGGTTTAACTCAAAAATGGCCGATCAAAACACCACGTCCTGTGAAACAAAGATTACCAATTTCAATTCCACTGGTCAGTGGTCAACGTGTCATCGATACATTGTTCCCGATTGCTAAAGGCGGAACCGCCGCAGTACCGGGCGGATTCGGTACAGGTAAAACCATGATGCAACACCAGTTTGCGAAATGGTGTGATGCCGATTTAATCGTTTACGTTGGTTGTGGCGAACGTGGGAATGAAATGACACAAGTACTCGAAGAGTTCTCTGAATTGATCGACCCAAGAACCAACAAACCACTTTTAGAAAGAACCGTGTTGATTGCCAACACATCCAATATGCCTGTTGCTGCACGTGAAGCCTCCATTTATACTGGGGTTGCGATTGCTGAATACTATCGTGACATGGGTTATCATGTCGCTGTTATGGCTGACTCCACCTCTCGTTGGGCAGAAGCCTTACGTGAAATCAGTGGTCGTTTAGAAGAAATGCCTGCTGAAGAAGGTTTCCCCGCTTATTTACCAAGCCGTATTTCACAATTCTACGAACGTGCGGGTTATGTTCAAACCTTATCCAATCAAGAAGGTTCTGTCACCATCATTGGGGCAGTTTCGCCTCAAGGTGCGGACTTCTCAGAACCAGTGACACAAAACACCAAACGCTTTGTACGCAGTTTCTGGGCACTTGACAAGCAATTGGCTTATATGCGTCACTACGCTGCGATCAACTGGAATTTAAGTTATTCTGAATACATCAATGATTTAACCAAATGGTATGACCAAACCGTCAGCCCAAGATTCTTAACCAATCGTCGTGAAATCATGTCGATTCTGGCCGAAGAAAATAAGCTTTTGGAAATCGTCAAACTCATTGGTAGTGATGTCTTACCGGATGACCAAAAATTGGTCATTGAAATTGGTAAGGTCATTCGTTTAGGTTACCTTCAACAAAACGCATTCCATAAAGACGATACGTTCGTACCTTTGGAAAAACAATTGAAAATGATGGATGTCATCTTGTATCTCAATAAACGCGCTAAAGTGTTTATTGAAAGTGGTAAATCCTTCAACTTGCTGTTTGAAACGGGTATTTTTGACCAAGTCATTAAGATGAAGTACGATGTACCGAACAATCAAATTGAAATGTTAGATGCTTATCAAGATAAAATTGATGAGATTATTCAAGCCATTAAGTAAGGGGGTTTATTAATGAATTTACAATATATTGGACTAGATGAAATTAATGGACCTTTGATCTTCTTAGAAAACACAGCCAATGTGGGCTACGAAGAGATGGTTGAAATCAAACTCCAAAATGGTCAAACCAGATTTGGTCGTGTGGTTCAAATCGAAGGTTCTAAAGTAGCCATTCAAGTATTTGAAGGCACACACGACATATCCTTAAAAAATACATTTACCAAATTTACTGGACACCCGGTTGAAATGTCGCTTTCAAAAGAGATTTTGGGACGTACCTTCAATGGTTCAGGCAGACCCATCGATGGCCTCGGAGAAGTCTTTATCGACGAGAAGAGAAACATCAATGGTTATCCATTGAACCCAGTAGCACGTGTGTATCCACGCAACTATATCCAAACCGGTGTTTCCACCATTGACGCATTGACCACACTGATTCGTGGCCAAAAATTACCGATATTCTCTGGGTCTGGGATGCCACATAACGAATTGGCGGTTCAAATTGTAAAACAAGCCAAGATCGCGGATGGCGATGATTCTAAATTCTGTATCGTATTCGCTGCCATGGGTGTTAAAAATGACGTTGCTGAGTACTTTAGAAAATCATTTGAAGAAGCTGGGGTCATGCATAAGGTTGTCATGTTCTTGAATTTATCCAATGAACCCATCATTGAAAGAACACTTACCCCACGTTTCGCTTTAACCGCCGCAGAATACCTTGCCTATGTTCATGACATGCATGTGTTGGTTATTTTGACCGATATCACAGCGTATTGTGAAGCATTACGTGAGTTTTCCAGCAGTAAAGGTGAAATTCCTGGTAGAAAAGGGTACCCTGGTTATCTATACTCCGACCTAGCGTCTGTGTATGAAAGAGCCGGTATCGTTAACAATGCGAAAGGGTCTGTGACTCAAATCCCAATCCTAACCATGCCAAATGATGATATTACGCACCCAGTACCGGATTTAACTGGATACATCACCGAAGGTCAAATCGTTCTTTCCCGTGATTTAAATCAAATTTCAGTATTTCCACCGATTGGGGTCCTACCTTCCCTATCCCGTTTGATGAAAGATGGTATTGGTGCAGGTTACACCCGTGCTGACCATGGGTCTGTTGCCAACCAATTGTTCGCTTCATACGCGATGGTTCAAGACGCGAGAAGTTTAGCAAGCGTTATTGGTGAAGACGAATTATCCACCGTCGATAAGCAATACATCGAATTTGGTAAATTGTTTGAAAAACACTTCATTGGTCAAGGGTTCGATGTGAACCGTTCAATGATGGATACCTTAGATTTAGGTTGGGATTTATTATCGGTCTTACCTAAAGATGAATTACACCGTATTGACCAAAAATTAGCGGATCAATTTTATAACCATGAACGTGCCGTCGAACGATTCCATTTGGTAACCAAACACTATGTCAAAGGCCTTAAAGGTGACCGCTCATGAGTAGCCAAGTTTTCCCAACTAAGGGAAATTTAATGGCACTTCAAAAGTCCTATGCACTAGCCAAAAAAGGCTACGAGTTGATGGACCGTAAACGCAACATTTTAATCCGCGAAATGATGACCATGTTGGAGGATGTACGTGTGGTTCGTAATGAACTTTCGGACACCTATAAAAAAGCGTATCAAGCCCTTCAAGAAGCCAATATCACCTTAGGTATCGTATCAGACAT
Organism: Paracholeplasma manati; assembly: GCF_025742995.1. Taxonomy (NCBI): domain Bacteria; kingdom Bacillati; phylum Mycoplasmatota; class Mollicutes; order Acholeplasmatales; family Acholeplasmataceae; genus Paracholeplasma; species Paracholeplasma manati. The sequence goes on from NZ_JAOVQM010000004.1 coordinate 47,842, forward strand.
CGCCAAATCCATTCCGTTGGATCAAAATGTGTCGGTCAGTTATCGAAGCGTGATGGGGGTTGAAATCCCTGAAGTAACCCACTTTTCTGAACACGTTAAAATCACCTACGGGATCGGACATACCAATACCAAATTTGACTATGCCTATAAATCCTTTTTAAAGGTGAGAGAACTCACCGTCAAATTGGCTGAGATCGATAACGCAACCTATCGATTAGCGAACGCCATTAGACGTTCACAAAAACGTGCCAATGCCCTTCAAAACATCGTGATTCCACGATTTGAAGCCGACATTAAGTTCATTACCGAAGCACTAGAAGAAAAAGAACGCGAAGCTTTTACCAGACAAAAAGTCATTAAAACTCAACAAGAAAAACGAAAATTAATGAATAAAGAATGAAAAATCGGCTATTTTTGCCGATTTTTTCTATTATTTTTGTTGTTGTAAATCTTCAAACATGGCTTTAATCGTGTCTACTTTTAAACTACATGTTGTCTTTTGACTGCAGTTACAGCCCAAGCCTGTTTTACGTTTGATGAATCTAAAGTACGTAATGGCTGTTAAAATGCCGATGACTATGATTAGAATGATGACGTCTACAAGGGTCATAGAAGGCCTCCAATGAATGTCAAGGTTTGATAGATGACGATACTAAGCACATAGGCTAAACCTGTTTGGAACAAAATGGCTTGCCACATCTTTTTTGCAGAACCTAATTCCTTACGCATCGCGCCGATGGCACCAAAGCATGGGGCAGAGAATAAATTAAACGTCATAAAGGCATAGGCTGACGCTGGTGTGAAGAAAGCATATATTGGGGCATTTAAAATAACATTACCCTCAGTAATATCGGCCGATAACCCACCGATGACTGCCATCGACGAAACCACCTGTTCTTTCGCAACCAAACCTTGAATGGCAGAAACGGAAGTCGCCCAAGATAGATCGCCTAACATCGGATAGAAGAGATAACTGAAGACTCGACCGATATAAGCCAAAATGGACTCATCCACGTCAACACCATAAGTTAGCGTGATAGAAAATGAGGTTAATAACCAGATGATGATGGAAGACATCAAAATGATGGTCCCTGCTTTTTCAATGAATTCAGCGATTTTATCATACACATCCCTAACCGTATATCTTAGGTTTGGTAATTTATAATTAGGCAATTCAGAGATGAAGGCCGATGGTGTACCTTTAAAGAAAAATGTTTTCATGATGATGGCCGATAGTAAGATGATTAAGATGGATAACACATACAAACTAAAGGAAACAAATCCAGCATAATTTGGAAAGAAGAATCCCGCAAATAATGCGATGATGGGAAGTTTTGCACTACATGGGATGAAAGGCGTAACCATGATTGATATACGACGTTCATCTTGACCTTCAATGGTACGGGTTGCCATAATCCCTGGGATGCTACAACCTGAACCTAGAATGAATGGAATTAACGATTTCCCAGAGAGTCCGAATTTCTTAAACAACCTATCAAGGAAGAAAGCGATTCGGGTCATATAACCGGTAGATTCTAATAAACTGATGAGGATAAACAATAAAATCAATTGAGGGACAAAGTTTAATACAGCCCCAACCCCAGCAATCATCCCATCAGCTACCAAGGAAGCCGACCATTCAGAAGCCCCGATGTTGCGTAACCAATCGAACATCCAACTGGATAACGCAGAAACATTGCCATCGATAAAATCGACGGTTAGGCTACCGATGACACCGACTGAAATATAATAAATCAGGAACATAATCAAAGCGAATATCGGTAATGCTAACCATTTATTTAAGAATATTTTATCCAATAGTTCAGTGGTATGATCGCCATGATGTAACCGCACAAAGGTTTGAGATTTTACTTTTTCGATATAATCGTATCGACCACTCGCGATGATGGTTTCAATGTCTTGTTGATAGGATTGTTCAAGCGGTTTAATCCATTTATCGATGTCTAGCCCTACGGATTCAATGATGGGATCTTTTTCCAATAACTTGATTGCGATAAAACGTGCGTGGTCTTGATGGATTTGACTGACTAAATGACCAATGATTTTTTCGACGTTTGGTCTAAAAATAGATTGTGTTTGATGCTTAATGTACGTTTGACTTTCAATGATGTCCACCAATTCTTTAAGACCTGAACGCTTCAATGCGGATATCTTAACAATGGTGGTTTGAAGTTGTTTTGATAAGGCTTTAATATCGATTGAAATGCCTTTTTTATCGAACATATCCGCCATATTTAAAGCAATCACCATATCGATATTCAGTTCCATCAACTGGGTGGTCAAATATAGACTACGTTCAATCGATGTCGCGTCGATGATGTTGATGATTAAGTCGGGTTTCTCTTGAATCAAGAATGCCCTTGATAAAGCTTCTTCAAGCGTATAGGGCGATAAGGAATAAATCCCTGGTAAATCGATGATTTCATGGGTACCATTGGAAATGTAGCCCACTTTTTGTTCAATCGTTACCCCAGGCCAGTTACCAATTTTTTGATTAGCACCGGTTAACGCATTGAACAAAGTGGTCTTACCACTATTTTGATTGCCAATCAGTGCTATTCTCATAATGGGTGAACCTCGATGAATGATAGGTCAGCTTTTCTCACACATAAATCATAATCTCTGACTTTAATATCATAAGGATCACCCAGGGGTGCTATGTGTTTGATTTCAACCACGACCCCAGGCGTAATACCCATATCTAATAGACGACGTTTGATTTCTTTAGACGTGGATTCAATTTTGATAACCCGACCTTTTTGACCTGTTTTTAATTGGTCTAAGGACAAGGTTTGTAAATCGCATGTAGGCATAAAAAAACACCCCTTTAACACTCATTATGATAATCAAATTGAGGGGTGATTTCAAATGAAGTTATAATTATTTTAAATAGACTTATAAATTAGAATCGTCTTTCTTGACTTTAGTTTTCTTTTCCGGCACTGGGTCATATTTTGGCTTAAAAAGTGGGTTACAGGTGAGGACACGTTTGGTCGATAAATACATGGCTTTAGGGAAACTAAAACGTTCAAAACACCCCAATGCATAATTCGAACATGACGGCTTGTGTCTACAAACAAAATGCTTGTTAGGAGAGACGTTTTTTTGATACCATTTAATGAGTTTGACTGATCGTTTTTCCATCTTTTTCACCCATCGCCATTATACCACAAATTCACACATAAAAAAGAGATGCGCAAACCAAAGGCGTTATGTTATAATTTAATCAAGTAGTGAAACCGATTTCAAGGAGGAAAATGATATGAAGGTTTATGATACAAACCAAATCAGGAACATTGCCATCCTAGGACATCTAGGATCAGGAAAGACCAGCATTGCTGAAGCATTATTATTTTCAAGTGGTGCCATTAGCTCACGTGGCAGCGTCGAAGCTAAGAACACCGTATCCGATTTTATGGATGAAGAAAAAGCGAAACAAGGTAGTTTGTCGACTAGTATCATCCCAATTGAGTACAATGGCATTAAACTCAACTTTTTGGATGTGCCAGGCACCGATGAATTAGACAATGAAATCAAACAATCCCTTTCAGTCGTTAAAGGTGCAGTATTGGTCGTTGACGCTTCTAAAGGCGTTGAAGTAGGCACTGAAAAACTATGGAAAGAAATTCGCGATATGCATATTCCAGCGGTTATTTTCGTGAACAAGATGGACAAAGAAAATGTCAAGTTCGAAGATGTTTTAGAAAGTATTCGCGTTAAACTAGGTAAAAAAGCAGTCCCATTTTGTTGGCCAATTGGTCGAAATGAAAACTTCGAAGGTTTTGTGAATGTCATTGAAATGAAAGCCCGTATTTACGACGGCACCACTTCACATGACGCCCCAATTTGGGATGAGAAGAAACCAAAGATTGAACAACTTCGTAATATGATTATGGAATCCGTCGCTGAAACCAGTGATGAACTCCTTGAAAAATTCTTTGGTGGCGAAGAATTAACCGAAGAAGAAATCAATGAAGGCTTAAAGAATGGTATTTATCATGGTGAATTAACACCAGTCATCGTCGGTTCTGCAACGAAGAACATTGGTATTCGTACGATGTTAGGTATGCTTGCAAAATTCTTACCTCAGCCAGATCAACTTAGAGCCCTTGAAGGTGTAAATCCTAAAAATGATGAAGCTGTGGTTAGACATACCAAAGACGAAGAACCATTCTCAGGTTATGTATTTAAAACCACGATTGACCCATTTGTTGGCGCAATCAATATCATCAAAATCAATTCAGGAACCTTAAAAACTGGACAAGAAGTGATGATTGGTAATTCCGGTAAGATGGAAAAGATTGGTGCGTTATTTGCGTTACAAGGCAAACAACAATTCCCAATTGAATTGGCCCATGCCGGTGACATCGTCGCGGTATCCAAACTTGAAAATATCCATACCGGTTATACATTATCAGATCCAAAAAATCCTATCGTGTATGAACCAACCAAGACATTAAAACCAACCATCTATGTAGCAATCAATCCAAAGAATAAAGCCGATGAAGATAAGATTTCCAATGCATTAACCCGTTTAAACATTGAAGACCCTTCATTTGAAATCGTTCGCAACAAAGAAACAGCCCAACAATTATTGGGTGGTTTAGGAATGACACACATCAACTTCATCATTGACCGCATGAAAACGGTATTCAAAGTTGAAGTAACGACAGAAGAACCAAAAGTTGTCTATCGTGAGACCATTAAGAAAAAAGTTGAAGCTGAAGGTAAACACAAGAAACAATCCGGTGGTGCTGGTCAATTTGGTCACGTATTCATTCGTTTTGAACCATCCGATAAAGAGTTTGAATTTGCTGAAGAAGTCTTCGGTGGATCTGTCCCTAGAAACTACTTCCCAGCCGTGGAAAAAGGCTTGATAGAGTCTTTTGAACACGGTCCATTGGCAGGTTTCCCAGTCATCTTCGTGAAAGCAACCCTATTTGATGGGTCTTACCATCCAGTCGACTCCAATGAACTTTCATTTAAATTGGCTGCTAACCTCGCATTCAAAGATGCTGTTAAATCGGCACAACCGACCATCCTTGAACCAATTCTAAAGATGTCCATCACAGTGAAAGATCAATTCGTTGGGGATGTCATGGGCGATATGAACAAACGTCGCGGTCGTGTCATGGGTATGAGTCAGTCGGATGAAGGACAAGTCATTGAAGCTGAAGCACCAGAATCTGAAGTTCAAAAATATATCATCGACTTAAAAGCGATGACTCAAGGTTCCGGTATCTTCCAACGTGAATTCGTGCGTTATGAAGAAGTCCCACAACACCTCATTGATGGTATCATTCAAAAATACAAAGAACACTAATCGTTAAGAGCACTTCGGTGCTCTTTTCTTTTAATAGCCATACAAGAGGTATATATCTATTGGTGATCCTTAATGAAATGTTATCAATGTCGAATCCATTTTTACCCTAAACGTACATTAATGACCTTATTCGAAGAACCTTTGTCACTTCGATGTCCAAGTTGTGATCGAAGGTATCCCCGTTTTATTACGAAAACAGTCATCCCAATTGAAGGGCATTTGTTGTTTCACTACACCTTATTTGACGCAACTTACCCAATTAAAGAAGAAGCATTCTTAGATGAAACATTAAAAATCCTATTAATATTTCTACAAAAAAGAGCTCAACGCGATTTAATTATATTTCGTGAAGAGCTCGACTTGGATTTTTTTGAATGTTTAGAAGCTATAAATGAATGTGATATTTTTCTCATTTCCCTATTCCCTTCTAAACTCATGATATAATATAAGTGTAAGGGAGGATACATATATGAAATATGATATCATTGGTAAAAATGGTTTTGAACCTACCGAAGCAATCAAGAATTATTGCCAAAAAAGGTTAAACAAAGTCGTCTCCTTTTTCGACACAGAATTGATTCATGAAGTTAGAGTCGTTCTGAAGGTGTACAAAGATCACCACAAAGTCGAAGTCACCATCCCTGCGAAAGGCATCATCCTTCGCGCAGAAGTGTCTGACCCAGACATGTACACCGCTATCGACAAATCAGTCGATAAATTGATCACACAGATCAAGAAACACAAGGAAAAACTCAAATCACACTTGATTAAACAAGGGTTGAAGAAAGTTTACTCCGAAGAATTTGAAACCGAATCGATTGAAAAAGAATTGTTGGCTTCCCAATTGGTGAAGAACAAAGAAGTGAAGTTACAAGCCATGTCCGTGGATCAAGCCTTGATCGAAATGGAAATGTCAGGTCATGACTTCTATGTATTCCTAAATGAAGCTACCAACCAAGTCAACGTCGCTTACATCCGTGAAGATGGCGATTACGCTGTGATTGCAACCAAATAGACATAATAAAAACAGTTCAACCAATAATTGAACTGTTTTCTTTTTGATTTATTTTAATAAGAATGAATCGAATGTATCGTCTTCAGTAGGTTTTTGTTCCTCAACTGCTTCAGCAATCACATTGCCACCACTGACTTCAAGATAGAATTCTGCTTGTGCTGCATTGATATATGGAATAACCCAAATAAATGCGATACCAAATGTGATTAATCCAAGCAACACCCAACCAATGAAGGATAAACCAAGAATGAATAAATCCATTTTGTGGCCTTTCATCATTTCTTGAGATTCATCTAGTGCTTCAGTGATGCTAATGGTTGGATTATCTGCCAAAATATACGGAGCCATGGCATAGGCAAATGCTTTAATGATCCCTGGAATGATGAAGAGTAACATCCATAAAAAAATGAGCAACCCGGTCAATAAACTTAACAAGATACTGCTGAGAAAGCTTTCTTTATAACCATCAAATAAAACTTCAACATCTGGACTGAGTTGTTTGGAAAACTCGATAAAATACTTATTAAGCCCGATGGCTAAAGGTGCGGTAATAATCGTACTCAATAAACTGGCTGTAGGCATATTTCGGAAAATTGCAGATAACACCCCTGTTATGACCATGTAAATCAATGACACCGCAATTGGACCACCCCAGTTGCCTGAAAGCTTACCCCAAGCGGCTTGTCTTAAATCACTACTATTCTTAAGTTAACGTCCTCCTAAAATTAATTGTAACATAAAACATATGAAAAAAACACACTGAATTTAGTGTGTTTTTAAATGGGACTAAATGAATATTATTTTTGGAATTTCGCTTCAACAACATCCCAGTTAATGACTGAGAAGAATGCTGCAACATAATCAGGACGTCTGTTTTGGTAGTTTAGGTAATATGCATGTTCCCAAACGTCTAGTCCAAGAATTGGTGTACCTTCTGCAAGCGGTGTATCTTGGTTAGGTGTAGAAGTGACTACTAAGCCTTTAGGTGTCTTAACAAGCCATGCCCAACCAGAACCGAAACGGGTCTTCGCAGCGTTACCAAACGCTTCTTTGAATGCGTCAAATGAACCAAATGCTTTGTTGATTTCTTCTAACAAGGCACCTTTTGGCGCTTTAGATCCACCTGGGGTTAATACTTCCCAGAATAAGCTGTGGTTGAAATGTCCGCCAGCGTTATTTCTAAATGCCATACGGATATCTTCAGGTACTAAATTGAGGTCCTTCAATAATGCCTCAAGTGGTAAATTTAATTCAGGGTGTTTTTCCAACGCTGCATTCGCGTTAGTCACATACGCATTGTGGTGTTTGGAATAATGGATTTCCATTGTTCTTGCATCAATTGCAGGTTCTAATGCATCATAAGCATAACCTAATTTTGGTAATTCAAATTTCATAGTGATAAATCCTCCTTCAACACCTCTATTTTACTCCAAAATCTTATTTAAAACAAACCAAATGCTTATTTATAAAACCATGATTATTTGAAAATTCATTGCATTGTGCTATAATAAGCCATGGCAAGTAGGTGCTTTATATGTCATTATCCAAACGCATTAGACGATTTTTCTTCATTACACCCGCACGAACTATATTTACCATATACCTAATAACCATCTTAGTCGGTGGCTTTTTGTTGTGGTTACCGATTTCACAAAATCTTGGGGTTGAATTATCGTTCATCGATGCCTTATTCATTTCACTATCTCAAATTTCTTCAACAGGGTTATCACCAGTCTCACAACGAGACACCTTCAACACACTGGGTGGAATCATCTCTATTTTTATCCTTGAAATTGGTGCTGTTGGTATCATGATGTTGGTCGCGTCATATTGGGTCATCATCGGTAAAAAAATATCCTTAAAAGAACGCAATCTGATCGCTTCTGAACAAAATCAATTTACGGTCAAAGGGATCATTCGGTTGATCACCAACGCGATGATTGCTGTTGGTGTGATTCAAATACTATACATCATCATCATGACCATTTATATTTACACAGTTCAACCTTTCCAAGCATCATTTGGTGAAGCGTTGTTCCAATCGGTGTATCTCGCTGCAGCCGGGTTTGCCAATGCGGGATTTGATTTCCTGCCAGGCAATCAAAGCTTTATGGTATTTAATGGCTATTACTTACCTCAAATTCTAACCATGATCATCATCTTTATTGGCGGTGTTGGCTTTTGGCCATTGGCAGAAGTCGTCTTATTTATCAAAAATAAGCTCCATAAAAAACCATATAAAATGTCATTCATTTCTAAAATGTTGATTGTCAGCCACTTTGTACTCTGGATGTTGTCAGCACTCATTTATTTCGTGATGGAGTATGAACACTCCATGAAAGGCAATCCACCATTAGATATATTAATGAATGTCTTATTCATGACCAATAATGCGAGAAGTGCTGGTTTCTATAATACACCAGTCACCAACTGGGCAGAAGCCACTCGATTGTTTTTCTCGATGCTCATGTTCATTGGTGCCGCACCGAATTCATCGGGTGGTGGGATTCGTATGACCACATTCTTCTTATTAACTTCTGGTTTAATTTCCTTTGGTAGACACCGTAAACAAGTGTTCTTTGCTGGCAAGGCGATTAAAGACCAAGCGGTTAAAAAAGCTTATATGGTATTTGCGCTCGCCATCATCTTAGTGATGTTATCCACGATGTTTATCTCGATTGTAGAACCCAACCGTTGGACCATCATGGAGATTGGTTTTGAGGTCGCTTCAGCCTTCGGGACTGTTGGGTTATCGCTTGGATTGATTCCTTACATTGGTGTGTATTCTAAATTGATTATCATGCTCAATATGTTCGTGGGTCGTATCGGGATTTTAACCGCGATTGCGATGTTAGAAAATAAAAAGGAGACAACCAATGTTGTCACCTATGTTGAAATGGATATGCTGGTCGGCTAAAGCGACTTCAGTTTTGTTTCATCAATATCGATATAAATGGTCTTTTGTTGGGTATACGTTACATTGTATCCAGGAAGGCCTTTTATTTTTTTGATGAATTTGATTTTGGTATAATCGACAGGAATCGATGATGATTGACGTTGTGGGCTATAATATGCCGCTAACATGGCACACAATCGAAGGGATGTTTCATGGAAAGCACCACGCAATAAGACGTGTGCACCTGGACCGTGTTGAACGTGAAACCAAAGATCGGTAGGTAACGCAAATACATTGGTTAAATAATTATTCTGTTCAGCGGTTTTTCCAATATATATTTCAAAATCTGCCATTTTATACGATAAAAATGTTGGTTTGGTGGGTTTCTTTTTTGGGTTGATTTTGAGTTTAATCAAACCAACTTCGCCCAGTTCTTTCTTAATATCATCTAAATCATGTGAAGAAAGGAGGGGTAATTCTAACAATAAGTTTTGATAGTATTGGTGGAAGTCTTTGGTTATTTTGATTTGTGTTTCGATGGGCTGAATGGCCTTTTTGGCCTTATGATATTTCAAATAAAGCGATTGAGCATTTTCATTCAATGTTTTTTGACTGTCTAAATGAATATCCCCCAATTGGCTGAGTTTTGAACTCAAATCAGCACCAGACTGATAAATACCATCGGCTTGAATCTTATATTGTTCATAACCCAAATTAGCATTTAAATCCGCGAATAAATGACTGAGTTTTAAATCCAATCGCTTTAGTTCTTTATCAATGAGTTTTTCAAGATCACTGTATTTGGGTGTATCGCTTTGATAAAAAGCTTCCATCAACTTAGATAAACTATCGAATCTTAGATGGGGTTTGGATGGGTCTGGATTGAATGGATAAATTTGTTTTTTAGGTTCAAGTACTAAGGTTGGATTGACAGGTATATCTAAAGGGTTTTGACGATGTTCAATCACATAGGTTGCTGTATCTAAAGCGAACCCAATGTATGTATTCATGAATTGTTTTGGGCTTTCAATTTGATACATCAAAGGCACATCTTCCATGGTGAACAACTTTTTATCGGATGGAAAAAAAGAAAACTCGCTCTTATTTAAAATGCTGCGTTTATCGATTGAAAACTGTTTATAGTATGCCTCAACAACCAGATGATTCTCGAGTAAAATCAGGTTTGTCGTACGGCCCATGGTCTCATAGACAAGCTGATAATGCTGATAGCCGAATATCGCATCCAACTTTTGGAAATCAAACACCATTACACGGTCCATCAAATGTTGTGATATTCGCGTGATTTCGGCATTTTCCAAATATCTTTTCAACGCATTCAGCAGGTTTGAAGATTCATCACCATAAGGTGCATTGTCGGATAATCTAACGTGACTTTTATTGGGGTTTAGTTCAAAAATAACGTAGTGTTCGCCTTTTTGATAATAGCTCAAAACAAACGTATCTTTTGACGTCTGTCTGACTTTTTTGATGCGTACCCCGAGAAGGGCTTGATTGAGTTCTTTGGTTAAATGGTACATGAAATACCCATCTAGTGGCATACAATCACCCCTTGTTAGTATAACACAGTTAAATTTTTTTATTCCCCCTAATGTAAACGTATACTTCGGAAATTGCGTGTAATGGCTTTACTATTATGAAATAATCGGTTATAATTTATAAAAGTCAGTGTAAATGAGAAAGGGGTAGATACTGTGAAGTTAAACGATCGTGGTTTACTAATCGTCATCTCCGGTCCATCTGGTGTCGGTAAGGGTACAGTACGCAAAGCCCTCTTTGAAATGAAAAATCATGACCTCATTTACTCCGTTTCGATGACGACCAGACCACCTCGTCCAGGTGAGGTGGATGGGGTAGATTACTACTTTGTCACGAAGGAAGAATTCTTAAAACGCATCTCTGAAGGTAAGTTTTTAGAATGGGCTGAATTTGTTGGAAACTATTATGGCACCCCACTCGATAAAGTGGAAGAACAACTCGATTTGGGTAAAGAAGTTGTCCTTGAAATCGAAGTTGAAGGGGCTCTACAAGTGAGACAAAAAGCCAAAGATGCTGTCTTTATTTTCATTGTACCGCCAGGTAAAAAAGCGCTTTATGACCGTTTAATTAAACGGGGTACCGATTCACCAGAAATGATTAAAAAACGCATGGAAAAAGCAGATCGTGAATTCATCCTTGCACACAAATATGACTACATCGTTGTGAATGATGATGTCAATAACGCTGCGGATCGAATCATGGCGATCATCCGTGCTGAACATGCGAGAACAGAACGCACCATTCATGCTTATATGAAAATGCTCAAGGAGGACTAAACGTATGATAGAACACAAAAATGGGATGAGATATCCTTCGATTGACGCCTTACTAGAAAAGGTGGACTCCAAATACAAATTGGCTTATATTTCAGCCAAAAGAGCGAAATCCATTCAAGAAGATAACGACCATTCATCGATTGATAAGCCGTTATGCAAGAAACCAGTTGGGATTGCGCTAGAAGAAATTTTACAAGACAAAATCCAAGTAGAATTCGTAGACAAAGTAGCCGAGTAATGGCTACTTTTCTTTTTTTATGTTAAAATATGTCCGAGGTGTTTAGTTTGGATTTAATCAAAGAAAAGCTCAAAACACTCCCGGAATCACCGGGTTGTTATATGATGCTGAATGCGAAAAACGAAATCATCTATGTCGGTAAAGCCAAAAACCTGAAAAATCGCGTCAGAAGCTATTTTACCGGTTCTCATAACTTAAAAACAACAAAACTCGTCAGCGAGATTGTTGATTTTAATTATGTCCAAACCAATACCGAACGCGAATCATTGATTTTAGAGCTCCATTTAATCAAAGAAAATTTACCAAGATATAACATCAAACTGGTCGATGACGCGACTTATCCATTCATCACAATCACCGATGAAAAAGACCCTCGTTTGATTGTTGAACGTGAATCCACCAGACATTTAGGCAAGCGCTTTGGTCCGTATCCGAATGTCTATAAGGCTAGAGATACCGTCAAATTACTGAATAAAATATACCCCTTACGCAAATGTGATAAAATGCCCAAAAAGGCATGTTTATATTATCATTTGAATCAATGCTTAGCCCCATGTATCCAAAAAGAACCGATTGACTATAAACCCATCATCCAAGAAATAACCGCTTTCTTAAAGGGCGATACCAAAAAGGTGGTTCAAGACCTGAAGACAGAAATGTATAAAGCGTCTGATGCAATGCAGTATGAACAAGCCTTAGAATACAAAGAAATGATCGATTCGATTGAGTTTACGACTGAAAAGCAACTGATCAGTTTAAACGATTTCCAAGACCGTGACTTTATTGCTTACCATGGCGATCATGAAGATGTTTCAATTCAGATATTGAAAATGCGTGCGGGCAAAATCATCGATGTTAAGTCGGAAATTTTCGGTTATGTCGGTGCCATTCAAGACGCTGTCAATGAGTATGTTTTACAAACCTATGAAGATAAAACCAAATGGCCAGATGAACTCTTGTTTTCCGATTTATTCTTATTAGCCGACATCGAAATGATGTTTGGGAAAAAAGGATCCATCCCGAAAATTGGAGATAAAAAGAAATTGGTCGACATGGCGTTTAAAAACGCGAAATATGATTTTGAAAATTACCGCTATCTAAACCGTATCGAATCTGAAAAAACCAAAGAAGCCGAAGACGCGTTTAAAGCACTGATTGGTTTAGAAAACATCGAACGTGTCGAAATCTTTGATAATGCTCACTTATTTGGTGACGCTAGTGTATCCGCGATGGTTGTGTTTAAAGCCGGTAAGCCATCGAAGTCGGATTATCGTAAATACCATATCAAACAAGCAGCGAAAATGGATGACTATGGCGCGATGCGCGAAGTCATCTATCGCCGTTACCAAAAAGCATTGATGGAAAACACCCCATTACCTGACCTCATCATCATCGATGGTGGGAAGGGACAAGTCTCGGTTGCGAAAGATGTCACAGAATCGCTGGGTTTAACCATTCCGATGATTGGTTTGAAAAAGAATGATAAGCATCAATTAGAAGCGATTGTGTATCAAAATGACGTATTTCCACTCGATAAATCGAGTTACTTATATACCTATTTAGGTAAAATGAGCAACGAAGTTCATCGTTTCGCCATCTCTTTTCACAAACAAACACGCGCCAAAGCATTGATTCGAAGCCAACTCGATGGTATCATAGGAATTGGTGAAAAGCGTAAAACGAAATTATTAGAAACCTTTGTTACCATCGACGCGATGAAACAAGGCGATCTTGAAACCTATCAAAGTATCGGCATCAATGAAACCTTGCGTGAGCGAATTATCACCCACTTAACGCTATTAGAAAAGAAGGAAACTGAATGAAACGAGTCATTCATCAAATCAACGAAGACCACCACTACTTTACCTGTATCGTCGATGGTAAAGAAGAAGCCTATTATTTAACCAAAGCCCAAGCCAAAAAGTTCTTTGATTATTTAGACCGTGGCTATATAGTCGATTTTGAATTATACAACAAAAGAAAAATCATTTTCGGTCGTTATGCTTGGCAAGTCGCGTATTTTTCCGCGATTGAACGCCCCGCTTACCGAACCAACAAAATGCTCTATGATTTATCCAACATCAGACATCAAATGAAATCCATTTTACAAGGGTTTGGTTATTTGTTGTTTTTAGATTTAGAAATGACGATGCCACCCTATTATAAAGGCCCATTTGAAGCTGAAATCATTCAGGCTGGCTACATTTTAAGAAGCCCTGCGGGTGAAGTTGTTCAACAAGGGTCGATGTACATTAAACCAACCAAATATAAGAAGATTTCACCCAGAACTGAAAAGTTTTTGAAACTGGACCAATCCTATTATGATTTAGCCATCGATTACCATATCTTTTATGACCAATTACGTGATATGATAAGCATGTATGATCCAAAAATCATCGTTTGGGGTAAGAATGACATGCTCGCTTTAAAAGCGTCTTATGTCATTAACGAAGTAGAACCTCTGGCTGACATGAATGCGTTTGTGAACCTATTACAGATTCATAAAACCTATTACAATCTCTCCGACGATTTAGGGTTATTTAAAGCCTATGAAATCTATTATCACGACACGTATCACCAATCCCATGATGCTTTGGATGATGCGAAAGTGACTTTAATGGTGTATGAAGCTTTACTCAAAGAAATGAAGGGGGCTTAACCATGAACTTTTACAACAATTTCGCCATGTATTATGACAAGATATTTCCAAGAAACCCTAAAGTGATTCAATTTATGGATCGTACTTTTAAACAAGGCCATATCTTAGATGTCGCTTGTGGTACAGGGGAATACTCTGTTTCGCTCGCGCATTTAAACTATCAAGTGACAGGGCTCGATTTGTCCGATCAAATGATTGAATATGCGAAAGCGAAAGCGGTAAAAGAAAATGTCGATGTCCATTTCCGTGTTCAAAACATGTTGGACTTACAAGATCAATCACTTTATGAAGGTATCATCTGCATCGGTAACTCACTGGTCCATTTAGATAGTGAATCCGAGATCAAGCAAGCGATTGCGAATATATATCAAGCATTAAAACCCCATGGTTCTGTGATCATTCAAGTCATCAATTACGATCTAATCTTAGAAAAGAAGTTGCCTGGATTATCCACCGTAACCAATCAAGAATACTCATTTTATCGAAACTATGAATTTGACGGTAGTAAGATTCATTTTAAAACCCGCTTAACCGATGGACTTAGGGTATTTGTCGATGAAACCTTATTGTTCCCATTAAAACACCAAACACTGATTGATTTACTTACCAATGCAGGGTTTAGAGACCTTAAAACCGTTGGTGGGTTCTCCCATGAATCATTCGATTTAA
This sequence comes from Paracholeplasma manati, assembly GCF_025742995.1. NCBI lineage: Bacteria > Bacillati > Mycoplasmatota > Mollicutes > Acholeplasmatales > Acholeplasmataceae > Paracholeplasma > Paracholeplasma manati. The sequence continues at coordinate 62,996 of NZ_JAOVQM010000004.1, forward strand.
AACAAGACATCACGTATGTCGTTACAGCGAAAAAATAAAAGGGCCAAAGCCCTTTTTTTCTTAGTCTAATGCAGGTTTTTGAGTAAGCGACATGATGATGGGAATCAACATTGGCTTACGTTGGGTTAAGTTTTTAACGTAATCAGTGACTTGATCCACCAATGCTTGTTTTAACAAGGTTTCGGTGAATTGTTTACGACTGAATTCTTGGTTGAGCACTTCACGCGCTTTCGCTGCGATGCCATTGGTGATTTCCTCATTGCCTTTCATATAAATGAATCCACGGGAAATGACGGTTGGATCGGTGAGTAACTTACGATTGACTGGGTCAATGGTTAAGACAATGGATAACAGTCCATCTTCAGATAATAATTTACGTTCTTTGATAATAGCACTGCCGATATCACCAATACCTGTACCATCGATGTAAATATCGCCTGCTTGGACTCTACCTGCATAACGGATGGACTCATTGGATAATGCAGCAACATCACCGTTATCCATGATGAGGACATTGTTCGGTTCAACACCCAGTTGAACAGCGAGTTCTTTATGGTGTTTGAGCATACGGTGTTCCCCATGCATCGGAATGAAGTATTTAGGACGAATGAGCGATAACATCAATTTCAAGTCAGGTTGATTACCATGACCAGAGGTATGGGTATCCGCGACTGGACCATTGATGATGACAGACACATCTCTACGATACAATTGGTCAATCGTTTTATTGACAGATTCTTGATTACCAGGGATCGGTGAACTGGAGAAGATGACCGTATCGCCAGGTTGGGTTTTGATTTGACGGTGGGTACCATTCGCGATTCTAGATAAGGCAGCTAAGGGTTCACCTTGAGAACCAGTACATAAGATGGTGACTTCGTTCGCTTTAAAGTTATTGATTTCATCGGCTGTAACAATGACACCTTTAGGGGCTTTTATATACCCTGTTTGTTGTCCAATTTCCATGGCACGTTCCATCGAACGACCAAAGACAGCCAACTTACGGTTATTTTTATAGGAGGCTTCCACGATTTGTTGCATACGATACATATTGGATGCGAAAGTCGCGATGATGATACGACCGGTTAACTTCGAGAAAATCTCATTGATGGCATTCCCAACCGTACGTTCAGATGGGGTTAAGCCATCGCGTTCTGCGTTGGTGGAATCTGATAACAAACATAAGACGCCTTCGTTACCGATGGCAGCGAGTTTTTCATATTCTGCAGCTGGCCCTACTGGGGTATAGTCAATCTTAAAGTCGCCTGTGTGGAATAAGATGCCTTGTTTGGTTCTGAAAACAAAGCCAAACATGTCAGGTATGGAGTGGTTTAAACGAATGAATGAGAGTTCTACGTTACCAAAATTGTAAGTATGGTGCGATTTAAACTCGATAATCGTTGGTGGTTTAACGTCTTTGTGTTCTAAAATTTTGTGTTCAATAAAATCTACAGCGATGCCAGCAGCGTATACTTTCGGTATTTTCACTTGTTTGAGCAAGTAAGGAATACCCCCAATGTGGTCTTCATGACCATGGGTGATGAATAGACCCACAATGCGGTCTTGGTTGTCAGCTAAGTATTGGTAATCCGGAATGACATAGTCAATTCCAAGCAATGAATCATCTGGGAACAAAATCCCAGCGTCCACCACAAAAATTTTATCTTCAATTTCGTAGACATACATGTTTTTACCGACCTCACCGAGGCCGCCTAAGGCAAAAATGCCAATTTCGCCGTCTTTTAGCAGCGTGTTTTTACTCATATTAAAATCCTCCTTTTCAGGATATCGCAGTAGTTTATATTTATTTTACATGATATGAACTTAAATTCATAGTCTAATGCACAAAATAATGGTAAAATGATGCAGGTGATAAAGATGAAGACTGCTATATTTTTTGATGTGGATGGCACCATGTTCGATAACGAACACCAATGTATCCACCCATCCACACGTTATTTAATTGAAACCTTAGCCAAGGATGACCGTTATGTTTTAGGTCTCGCAACCGGCAGAAGCTTAGAACAATTGGACGCGATTAGGGATATCCGTGACTACTTTAAAGTAAAGATTGTCATCAACGGTGCGGTATCCTATATTGACAATGATTTTGTCTATGGAAGACCCATCGATGTGAAAGACTGTGAGGCTGTATTAAAATACGCCAACAGCATCCATACAGGCATCGGTTTCATAGGCAAAGACCGCCACTGTGTCACGATGAACAACGAGACTGTCAGAGAAGCATTGAGGGATTTCTCCATGGCGATGCCAGAAGTGAACCCAACCTTTTACCTTGAAGAACCTGTCTATCAAATTTGGGTGTTTTCAGATAATCGAGCCCTCATTGATAAGTTTAAACAAAAGTTTAGCCACTTGAGAATATTCAATTGGCATAAAGATGGCGCGGACATCGTTCACCCTGAGGTATCTAAAGGTGACGCCATCACACACCTTAAACCCTTGTTAGGGGTCGATCAAGTCATCGCGTTTGGCGATGGTGAAAACGACGTCGAGATGATTCGAACAGCGAACATTGGGGTGGCTATGGGCAATACCCGTAGCGAAGCACTAAAAAAAGGGGCGACCTTGATCGCACCCAGAATCGATGAAGATGGTTTGTTTCAAGCAGCGAAGCAATTAAACTTACTTTAAAGCGCGTTTGATACCTTGAATGATTTCAGGCAATATCTCATTTGGAACATACATCGAAATATCGGCGTTGTAAGCAACCAATTCCTTGATGGCAGACGATGACACATACGTATGTTTATAGGACGGGAATAAAATCACCGTTTCAATGTTCGAATTTAAGTTACGGTTAAAATGGTATAATGCAATTTCATTTTCAAAGTCTTTCATATTACGCAACCCACGAATCAGTGTGGTTGCTTTATTTTTTTCTGCGAATCGGACAACCAAATCATTGGTTTTAGAAACGTAGATATTGGGCACTTGTGCAGTCACCTTCTTAATCATTTCGACGCGTTCCTCAGGGGTAAATATCGGGTGTTTTTCACTATTTTCAGTCACCAATACATACAGTGTTTCGAATTGTTTGGCCGCTCTTAACATGATGTCAAGATGTCCTAATGTGATGGGATCAAAAGAACCGGCATATACGGCATTGCTCATGGTATCACTCTCTTCTAATTTAAGTATACCATAATTCAAAATGTGATTCTCAAAAAACAAGCTTTGTGATAAAATAGCCGTGAGGTGTTTCACATGCATGCATACAAAAGAAGTGTTGTTTTACAATTAGGCGTTTTTGGATTTTTCTTTTTTTACGGTTTAGATCATATTTTATCTGTATTGGTGACACGTAACTTACCCATCCTCATCGCGGAAGGTATCATCACGTTGATCATTTTGGGTCTATTTATATACTTTTACACCAAAACACCGAAAGATGTCGTCTATTTGGTCAAAAAACCATCGATGGATAAAATTAAAATTGTGCTCTATACGATTGCGTTCGCACTCATCCTCAGCATTATCTTCACTGGTTTTCAACCCATTGAAGGGTTAGAATTGTACATCGAAATCGTCGCTGGAACCATCACCAGTTTGGCTGGGTTGTATGGGGTTTATATCGGTATTGAAATCATCCAACAAAACAAATAATCATCCCAGGTGGATGATTTTTTTACGTTATTTTTCACACAAATACAAAACAGTTGACCACTCAACTAAAAGTGCGTATAATAGACTCAGTTGATGAGTCAACCATATATTAAAGGAGATATTTATGCTCAAACTATTCAAGTATTTTAAATGGTGGTATTACCCACTCATTGTATTGATCTTGGGTCTGACTTTGATCCAAGTCGAACTCGATTTAAACCTCATTGATTACATGCGTGAAATCATTACGCTGGTTGGTAAAGCCAACATCACTGGTGAATCTCAAACCAATGCGATTTTAAACCAAGGGTTAGAGATGTTAGGAATTTCTTTGTTATCCATCTTAATTACCATCGTCGTGTATTATATTTCTGCACGTATTGGTGCGAATTTTGTGAAGCATTTGAGAAAACAACTTTACGATCGTATCCATGATTTTTCAATGGAAGAAATCAACCAATTTCAAACCAGTTCGTTGATTACCCGTTCGACAAACGACATCACGCAAGTTCAAATGGTCGTCATCGTATTGTTACGATTGGCATTCACAGCACCAATCATGGCGATTCGTGCCATTCAAAAGATTGTCGATATCGATTTGACTTTATCGATGCCGATTGCTGTTGCGATCATTGTGATTGTGTTGATGATTTCCGTCATCTTCATTTTTGTGACACCATTGTTTTCTAAGGTTCAAAATCTTACCGATGATTTAAACCAAGTCACCCGTGAAAACTTGACAGGGTTAAGGGTTGTTCGTGCCCACAATGCAGAAGGGTATGAACATTCGAAATTTAAAAAGGTCAATAATGAATTGACAAGAATGAATTTATATGTGAACCGTGCGATGCAAATGATGATGCCGGGGATGATGCTCGTGATGAATGGGGTATCCTTAGCGGTCACATGGATTGCTGCCGTGATGATTCAAGAACAAACCTTAGGTGCCAATCCACTCGAAGGGATTGCGATTCAATCCCAGTTCTCGATTTATGGTATCCGTATTTTATTCGCCTTCATGACCTTGACCATGTTATTCATCATGGTACCTCGTGGTGCTGTATCAGGTAAACGTATTTATGAAGTGTTGAATACAACGCCGAAGATCAAAGACCCAGAAAATCCAAAAGAAATCCCTGCTGATCAAGCCGTTGAAGTTGAATTCAATGATGTTTGTTTCAAATACCCACTAGCCAATGAATGTGTACTTGAACACATTTCATTTAAAGCCAAAGCGGGTCAAACCGTTGCATTCATCGGTTCAACCGGTAGTGGTAAATCCACTATCATCAATCTAATTCCTAGATTCTATGATGTCTCGAGTGGTGCCATCACATTGAATGGCGTCGATATTCGTGATGTCAGACAAAAAGACTTATTGGATTATATTGGTTACATCCCTCAAAAAGGGTTGTTGTTCTCCGGGGACATTGCTTCTAATCTACGCGTAGGCAAGCCAGACGCCAGCGAAGAAGATATGCAAAACGCTTTGAAGACAGCCCAAGCCTACGATTTCGTGATGGAAAAAGAAGGTGGCTTGAATGCCGATGTCGCCCAAGGCGGTAAAAACTTCTCTGGTGGACAAAGACAACGTTTGTGTATCGCAAGAGCCATCATTAAACAACCGAAAATATACATCTTTGATGATTCATTCTCGGCCCTCGACTATCAAACCGACCGTAAATTACGTGCGGCACTCAAAGAACAAACCAAATCATCGATTAATTTTATCGTTGCACAACGCATTGGTACGATTATGAATGCCGATCAAATCATCGTACTAGACAAAGGTAAAGCCGTTGGCATTGGTACACATCAAGAACTATTGGCCAACAACAAAGTATACCAAGAAATGGCATACTCACAATTATCGAAGGAGGAACTCGAAAATGCAAGCCTCTAATAATAGAAAACCAGCACCTGGCATGGGTGGTGGACATGGCCCTGGCGGCATGGGTCGCTTCATGGGTCAAAAACCGAAAAATTTCAAGCAAGCAATGAAAAAATTGATTGTTCACTTGAAACCATTCTATCGACCTATCCTCATTTCATTGATTCTTGCTGCAGCATCCACTGTGTTTAATATTTTTGGCCCTCGTTTGATTGGGGACATGATCAACGCCGTCAGTGACGGTGTCAGTATGGGTGGACCTGGTAGTTTCATCGTCGATATCGATTTTGAATTGGTCAACCGCTTGGGATTCATACTCATTGGTTTATACGTGACCAGCTATGTGTTTAACATTGCACAATCGTTCTTATTAACCAAAGTCACTCAACGTTTGAATCAATCCTTAAGAAATGACGTATCCACTAAAATCAACCGTATGCCTCTAGCCTACTTTGATTCAAGAAGCTATGGGGATGTGTTATCGGTGGTTACGAACGATATCGATACCATCAGTAATTCTTTAAACCAAGCAGTGACTGCGATGATCACAGCCATTACCTCGATGATTGGGATTCTCATCATGATGTTGACCATTTCGTGGCAACTCACTTTGGTGACCCTCGCCTTATTACCATTATCGATTTTAGCCATTAAGATCATCATGGGTAATGCGAGAAAATACTTTAGAGCTCAACAAAGTACTTTAGGTAAACTCAATGGACACATTGAAGAAATCTATAGTGGACACCAATTGATCAAAGTATTTAATGCGAAACAAAATGTCGAATCTGAATTCAACACCAACAATGAAGGTTTAGAATCGAGTGCCTATAAATCGCAATTCTTATCCGGTTTAATGATGCCGGTGATGGGTTTCATTGGTAACTTATCTTATATCTCTGTAGCGGTATTTGGCGGTTATTTAGCAGCTACTAGACAACTACAAGTCGGTTATATTTTATCCATGATTCAATACAACCGTCGTTTCACCAACCCAATGGACCAAATTGCGCAATCCTTAACACAACTTCAAAGTGCAGCAGCAGCCGCAGAACGCGTATTCGATTTCTTAGATGAAAAAGAAATGGCCAACGAAGCAGCACTGGCAGATAGTGTCGTGAATAAGGCAGGTAATATCGAATTCAAACACGTGAAGTTTGGTTATACCCCTGATCGTGTCATCATTAAAGACTTCAATTTAAGTGCCAAATCAGGACAAAAAATCGCGATTGTTGGACCTACCGGTGCCGGTAAAACCACGCTGGTTAACCTCTTGATGAAATTCTATGAAATCAATGAAGGTGACATCATCATTGATGGTCAATCGATTCATAGTTTAAGACGTGAAGCCGTTCACCAACAATTTGGGATGGTTCTACAAGATGCTTGGTTATTTACTGGTACCATTTATGATAACCTTAGATATGGTAACCCTAAAGCCACCAGAGAAGAAGTCAAACAAGCAGCCATCATGGCGAATATTGACCACTTCATCGAATCCTTACCAGGGGGTTATGATTATGTCATGACTGAAGAATCTGGTATTTCATCCGGTCAAAAACAATTGCTTACAATAGCTAGAGCGATGGTGACCAACGCCCCAATGCTGATTCTAGATGAAGCGACTTCCTCAGTCGATACCCGTACCGAAATGCTCATTCAACAAGCAATGGATAACCTCATGAGTACCCGTACTTCATTCGTCATTGCACACCGCTTATCCACGATTAAAAACGCAGACATCATCTTAGTCATGAACGAAGGCGATATCATCGAAAGTGGTAGCCACGATGTGTTAATGGCCAAAGAAGGTTTCTATGCGAAACTTTATCAGTCACAATTTGACAGGAAGAATCAGTATGCAACAGAATAACGATTCAGAAGTCGTCAAATTACCACTGCTGATGGGGAAAATCATGAAAAAACTCCATAGTGTTGGTGACCCCATTCTTGAAAAATACGCATTATCGAGAATTCATGTACATTATTTAATGGCCTTGTCAGACTGTCATAAATCATTATCATCGAAGGAATTATCAGAGAAATTATCTGTTGATAAAGCCAATACATCGAGAGCCATAAACGACTTATTAGAACGTGGATTTGTTGAAAAAGAAGCGGAAGACCAAAAATCCTATCCGCTTCGATTAACAAAACAAGGTGAAATGGTTGCGAGAGAGCTCAAAGAGCACAATGCGAAAGAATTGATGGCGATGCTATCGGTTTTAACCGCTGAAGAAAAGATTCAAATGAAATCCATTTTAACCAAGATTTCAAACAATATATAAAAAAATGCCTTAGCCGATTCGTTCGGTCTAAGGCATTTTGATTTTATGCTTGAACTTGACAGTTTTCACAGTAACCATAGACGGTTAAATCATGGCCTGTAATTTTAAAGTGGTGTCTTTCTGCATCTTCATCGGCTACCCCGTGAAAATGACAGTCCATCTCAATCATTTTATGGCATTTTAAGCAAACCATATAGTGTTTGTGTTCTGAGGAAGCAATCTTATAATAAGCAGTGTTATCCAAAAAGGTCTTTTCAACCAAATGATACTGTTGAAAGGTATCCATGATACGGTAAACCGTGGATAAGTTCATCGAACCAAGGGGCAGTTTTGCATAAATCATTTCAGCGGACAATGGTGCCTTTTGTTTTTGCATGAATGATAACAATTGTTGACGTTGTTTTGTCATTTTTAACATGTCAGTCACGACCTTTCAATTTGGTATAAGAAAATAATGTCATAAATAGTATACCATGAACCACGATGATGGTTGAACCCGCTGGAATACCTAAGAAATGCGCGAACATAATACCCAAAATACTCACCACTGCATTGATGATCAACCCACGAACTACCATTTGTTTAAAACTCTTTGAAATCATCTGTGAAGATACTGCTGGGAAAATGATGAAGGCTGAAATCAATAGGGTTCCGATGGTTTTAACCCCAATCACAATGATGATGGCGGTTAAAATAGCCAACGCGTAATCATAGTACGCAATCTTAATCCCAGAAAAGCGGGCATAATTATCATCAAAAGTGATGGAGAATAATTTAGCGTAACCTGAGATGATGAATCCAGAAGTTAGCACCAATACAATGATTGAAACCCATATGTCCATCCAGGTGGTTGAGAAGATGGAACCGACCAACATCGATTCAATCGAGCGATTGAAACCATTGGATGTCGATATTAAGATTAAACCAATCGCGAAGGAAAATGAGGATACCAAACCGATGGCAGTGTCGCCTTCAACCAGTTTATTGCGCATTAACCATTTGATAACGATGGCTGCGGCGATGACGAATGGGATGGCAACCCAAATCGGTTCTCCACCGAGTAAGACACCAATAATGATGCCTGTAAAACTGATGTGTGCTAACCCATCACCGATTAAAGATTGGTTTTTGGATACTAAGAAACTGGATATGAATCCGGTTGATAATGCTAAGGTGAGTCCGATCAACAAAGCACGAATCATGAAAGGCCATAAAAGAAAATCAAACATGGTGATGATGACCTCCCTTTTTGTGACCCAACAATTGGTATTGTTCAAATGTACCAAAGAATTTGACCACTTGATCCAACTCTAAAATCCTTGAACCATGGCGTAACCCATCACTGAGGTCGTGGGTCACGTGGATGATGGTCATCCCGTTGTCGTTGAGTTTTTCAATATAAGCGTAGAAGAATTTTCTAAATTCAGGGTCTAAAGCGGAAGTGGGTTCATCTAAAATCAACACATCTGGATTGGATAATAACGCTCTAATGATGTAGACACGTTGTTGTTCACCACCCGAAAGTTTGCGCATCGGATGATACATCAATTCTAGCATACCCATGTCCGATAACAGCTTTTTAATCGCTTCATCGGCGGGTTTTTTCGCATTTGAAAATTTCAATACTTCATACACATTGGCAGGTAATTGTGCACTTTGAGATAAGTGCTGTGGTAAATAGCCAAAAACCACAGGGGCAATGTTTAGTTTGCCCTGTGATGGTTTTTGTAAGTTGGTTAATAATTTAATAAGGGTGGTTTTGCCTGAACCATTGGGTCCAATGATATTCAGGTAATCGCCTTTGTTCACATAAAAGTTGATGTCAGACAGTACTACCGAGTGTCCATATTCAACTTTTAAATGCTCGGCTTCAATGATCATGTTATAAGACCTCGTCTGTAAATGTTAAGCTGATATTGTTGTAGTTTTCAGTCCAAAGTTCAAGCAATGTGGTTTTCGCTTTGTATTGGTCTTTAGTCACATTGTGCATGCTGTGCAGCGGCAATAATACTATATCATAATTGTATGCAGATTTTAAGTCACTTTTAATGGTATTGACAACGGTCATAGATTCAAAAGGATCATAATACACATAATCAGCACCAGCGGTACGAATCGCTTCAATCATTTGAGAAATCTGTGCAGAAGTTGGGTCAGCATCTGGACTAAATGATTCGGTTAGACTAATGATATTGAGTCCAAATTCCTCATTTAATGAACTAAATACATTGTGCCCAACGAAATAGATAGGACGAGATTCTGGGTTGTTAATGCTCAAAAACTGTGTACGAATCGCTTTTAATTCATTTTTTAATGTTTCAGCATTCGCAGTATAAATGTCTGCGTTCTCTGGGTCAATTTGAATAATGCTTTGTAAAACAGCCTCAACCATATGGACTTGTGTGTGCACGGATACCCAATAATGAACATCGTGTTCATGGTCATGATCGTGTTCTTCATGTGGTTCATCAGGATGAGCTGCTTCGTGGATTTCTTCCGTTAGAACTTCTAAATCAACCGCAATCACATCGCTATCAATGATGTCTTGTGCCCATGTTTCTAGTTCAATGGAAGTGTATAAAAATAATTTAGCTTGGTTGATTTGAATGACTTGACGTGAAGTTGGTTCAAAGTCATGGGCTTCAACCCCTGGGGGTAAAATCATGGTGTAAGTTAAATCTTGATCCCCGACAATGGCTTTAACCATATCGTATTGAGGGTATAAAGTGACCACAATATCGTATTTTTGTGGCTGGCACGCACTGAGGATGAGTGTCGCGAGTAAAACAGGTAAAACCATCAATAATTTTTTCATAGATACAAAACTCCTTTGTTTACATCACCCATTATAGCACCAAATATTTTAATTGCAAATAGTTTGCATTCGCATTTTTCAATCAAATTACAATTTTTATTTGATATGAAAGCCTATATTATGATATAATATGAGCCGTAAAGGTGAGTGGATTAGGTTCCACTCATTTTATTAGTCAAAAGTAGGTGAGTAAAAATGGACTTAAAGCAATTAGAACCAATCATAGAATCCGTACTGAAGAATCATCAATTGTCCTTATACAGTTTAAAAACAAAAAAGGAATTTGGTGAACACATCCTAGAAATCTTGGTGGATGGGGATGACCTATCGAGTGACCACCTAGGGATCGTGAATACCGAAATCAGTGAAGCACTCTCTGATGACTTATTCGATCCAGACTATTTCTTAGAAGTATCCTCACCTGGGGCAGAACGACCGATTCGAAATGAACAAGAAGTCGAAAAAGCCATCGGGATATATGTGCACATTGAAACCCCTGAGTTGAATAGCGATGGCTATTTATTGGATTTCAAAGCAGGCATCATCACTTTCCAAATCAATTTAAAGGGACGACTTAAAAAGGTTGAAATCCCTTATACAACCGTTAAATCCATGCGTTTAGCGATCAAGTTTTAGGAGGAATGAAACGAAAATGGTAAGCAAAGAGTTTTTTAGATTGTTAGAAGTCATCGCAGAAGAACGTGGTATCTCTGTCGACCTCATTACAGATGCATTTATTAAAGGTATGGTCGTCGCTTTTAAGAAGAGTAAAGGACATACGTCTTGTCGTGTTGAACTCAACCCAGATAAAAATGAAATCTTGGTATTTGAACAACACCTCGTCGTACCTGATGAAGGGTATGATTTAGAAGCTGACCCAACACTGAAACAAATGAAGCTCAGTGAAGCGAAACAACGCAAGAATAGAATTAAAGTAGGGGATATATTAGAAGAATCCATCAACCCAAAAGAATTCTCACAAACCGCCGTTGTCAACTTAAAGAATGTATTGAATCAAAACTTGAAGAACATTGAAAAAGAAAATGTCTATCAATTCTTCAAAGCAAAAGAAAAAGAAATGGTGATTGCGAAAGTCATCGGTGAAGATGAAGAATACTACCGATTAGACTTAGGCAAAGAACTCACCACGTTGTTGCCAAAAAGAGAAGCACTACCAACCGACAAGTTTGTGGTAGGTGAATCGATTAAGGTGTACATTGCGAGTGTTGAGATGAAGACCAAAGGCCCTAAAGTCTTGGTAACCAGACTCGATAAGAGCTTAGTGACACGCTTATTTGAAAACCTTATCCCAGAAGTCAAATCTGGTGTGGTTGAAATCATGGGTATCGCCAGAGACCCAGGTGACAGAACCAAAGTCGGTGTCATGTCGAATGACAAGAACGTTGATGCGATTGGTGCGTGTATCGGTGAAGAATCCGCACGTATCAAAGAAATCGTTCGTGCCTTGTCTGGAGAAAAAGTCGACCTATTCTTATGGAGCACCAACGAAAGAGATCTCATTGCCAATTCCTTACAACCAGCAGAAGTCTTGGCTGTAACCCAAATCAACCCAATCAAACGAACAGCTTTAGCCATCGTTAAAGACGATAAGTTATCCCTTGCGATTGGTAAAGGTGGACAAAACGTTAAGTTAGCAGTTCAAGCCATTAATTGGAAGATTGATATTAAGAGTGCATCCATGGCAGAAGCTGAAGGTATACTCTTCTAGTGGAGGTTTCTCATGAAAGAAAAGAAAGTACCGATGCGTACCTGCGTCGTGACCAAAGAAGTTAGACCCAAAAAAGACCTCATCCGCGTTGTTGCTACCCAAGATGGACAAGTTTCTGTGGATGTTAAAGGCAAAGCCAATGGCCGTGGTGCTTATTTAATCCTTTCTAAAGAAGTGATTGAAAAAGCAAGAAAGTCAAAAGCTTTAGATAAAAAATTAGAAGTAACTGTACCAGAGGCTATTTACGATACCTTGTTATCGTTGGTAGAAGCCAATGCCTAATCGTTTGGGTTTAGCCCAAGTCGCAGGCAAGGTTAAATCTGGCACAGATTTCACAGTCGAAGCCATTCGTAACAAACAAGCCAAACTCGTCTTTTTAGCATCTGATGCGTCGGATAATACGAAAAAACGTGTATTGGATAAAGCCCGTTTCTACGAAGTGCCTGTACTGGAAATATTTGATACGGCTACGCTATCCAAAGCGGTTGGAAAAAACAACATCAAGGCTTTAGCATTGACCGATCAAGGGTTTGCCAATATGTTTAAAAAATAGAAGGAAGTGATGATATGAACAAACGTCCTAATTCAAAGAAAAATGAATCTAGAACGTCGAACATACCAAGAAGAGACGCCAACGTCGTTCGTGGTAAAACGATTATTTACAAGCCAAACATGAAAGTATCAGAAGTGGCTGAAGGGTTAGGCATTTCGAATGCTGAAATCATTAAAAAGCTCATGATGCTCGGGGTGATGACCTCTGTGAACCAGTCGATTGACCGTGATACGATTGAACTCATCTCCGAAGATATGGGATTTAAAATCCAAGACGAAGTGATTACCGATATTACCCGTTTTGATGAAATGAAGTTTGAAGACGCCGCTGAAGATTTGGTGAAACGTGCACCAATCGTGACCATCATGGGTCACGTTGACCACGGTAAAACCACCTTATTGGATACCATTCGCCACACCCGTGTGGTCGCTGGTGAAGCCGGTGGTATTACACAGCACATTGGTGCTTACCAAGTAGAACGTAATGGTGAAAAAATCACCTTTATCGATACCCCAGGACATGCAGCATTTACTGAAATGCGTGCACGTGGGGCGAAAGTCACCGATTTATGTATTTTGGTGGTTGCTGCCGATGACGGCGTGATGCCACAAACGGTAGAAGCACTTGAACATGCGAAAGCAGCCCAAGTACCGATCATCGTTGCAGTCAATAAAATGGATAAGCCACAAGCCAACCCAGAATTGGTGATGACGGAATTATCTAATTTAGGATTGATTCCAGAAGCATGGGGTGGTAATACCCCTTATGTAGAAGTCTCTGCCCTTAAAGGTAAAGGCATCGACACTTTATTGGATGTCATCCAATTGGTTTCTGAAATTGAAGATTTGAAAGCCAACCCGAACCGTCTTGCCAGTGGTACTGTCATTGAAGCTAGACTGGATAAAGGTAGAGGAATTGTTACCACTGTCATCGTTACCAACGGGACATTAAAAGTCGGTGACAACGTGGTCGCAGGGAATACCTATGGTAAGATTCGTACCATGAATGACGACACCAAACGTCGTTATGACGAAGCCATCCCAGGTCAACCTGTGGAAATCACTGGTTTATTTGATATGCCTGAAGCGGGCGATATCTTCGTCGCGTTGAGCGATGAAAGACAAGCGCGTCAAATTGCTGAAGAACGCCAAGCACGTCAACGTGAAGGCGAAATGGCAAAACAAAAGAAAGCTTCTTTAAAATCCATGATGGAACAAGCAGAAGCGGAACAAAAAGAATTGGTACTCATCATCAAAGGGGATACCCAAGGGTCGATTGAAGCGTTGAAAGGCTCACTTGAAAAACTCGATATTGAAGGTTTACACGTCAATGTCATTCGTTCTTCAGTCGGTGCCATCACCGAAAGTGATGTATCTTTAGCCAGTGCATCCAACGCCATCATCATCGGGTTTAACGTTAGACCTACCAGTGTTGTTCGCGAATTCGCGAAGAGCCAAGGGGTTGAAGTGAGACTGTATAACATCATTTATAAAGCCATTGAAGACATCGAAGCAGCCTTGACAGGTATGTTAGCACCAGAGTTTGAAGAAGTGGTGACTGGACAAGCTGAAGTACGTTCCGTATTTAGAATATCTAAAGTCGGTGCCGTTGCCGGTTGTTATGTGACCGATGGTGTCATCGAACGTAACTCATTGGTGAGAGTCATCCGTGAAGGTATCGTTGTTTATGAAGGCAAAATGGCTTCATTAAAGCGCTTCAAAGACGATGCTAAAGAAGTCAAAGCTGGTTATGAATGTGGTATTTCCATTGAAAACTTTAACGATATTAAAGAAGGCGACATTATGGAAGCCTCAATTGAAAAAGAAGTGGAGCGTGGTTAACTATGTCAAGCATTTCCATCGAAAGATTGAATTCGTTATTCTTAAGAGAACTCGCTGTCATCATCAATCGTGAAAACAAATCCGATGTGGTGAACTACTATAATTTAACAGAAGTACGCATCACACGTGACTTGTCTTTCGCAACCGTGTTCTACACGATCTTGAATGATGATCCAGAAGTCATCAAAGTTGCGCAAGCCAACTTGGACAAAATCAACAAACAAGTGCGTAAAGAACTCGCATCTAAAGTCAACAATCTACGTAAAATGCCGGAATTGGTTTTTAAGTATGATGAAGCCTTGGCTTATGGCAACAAAATTGATAAAATTCTTAAATCCATCGAATAGGACCCTACTGGGTCCTTTTTGTTCTAAGTACCCCCATGATTTCACACGATATTAATAAATTCAAAAAAATTCAAAAAATGTATTGAAAATTCACAAGATGGTGTATAATAGAAGTAAGGAGGGGGAATTATGGCAATAGAATGGATTATGCCGAAGGACACTTTAGGCACTGTTACCTTCTATGACTCGAACATTACACTCAATAAAGTGGCTGCATCCTATTTTGTAGATGCATATAAAGTCATCGTTGGCATTGACAGAGAAAAAAGACGTGTCGTCATTAAAAATTTAAGTAAAGAAGAAGCCACTCGAGGCGATGTCAATAAAAATCATTTACTAGATGTCGCCATTAAGAAGAGTTATGGTCGAATCAGCAGTAAAAAAGTAGTGAGCGATATCGCATTGGTGACCAAGTTCACATTCACAAAGGATACCAATTATAAATATCGCGCTAAGTGGAATGCCACAGAAAGATTACTCGTCATTGAACTGGATGGGGAGGTAAAGGGCTAATGGAATTTTTAAATGATTATTTGATGATTATTATTTGGGCAGTTGTATTGGTAGGGACCATTTTAATTGAGTTTGAAACCTCTGATTTGGTCACTATTTGGTTCTCTGTCGGTGCGATTGGTGCATTGATTGCAGCCGCATCAAACGTGAATTTCTTTGGACAAATCGCCATTTTCATCGTCGTATCGTTGGTTTTATTGGCGTTAACTCGCCCATTGACCAAACGTTTCATGGACAAGGAAGTCATTAAAACCAATGCTGACCGTACGGTTGGTATGCATGGTGTCGTGGTTACTGAAATACCGTTTGATGGTAAAGGTGAAGTCAAAGTAGATTCTCAAATTTGGAGAGCCTTTACAACACAAAAAGATCCTATTCCAGTAGGTACACGTGTGGTTATTTTAGATATCGTGGGCAATAAGTTGCTTGTCGATGTCCTTAAAGAAGACTTATAAAAAAGAAAGGATGATTTATAAATGTTTAACTTATTAGCTGTAGAACCGGGTACGATTGCATTAGTCATTCTACTCATCTTGTTGTTACTTGCAGTGATCATTGCTTTATCGAGTATTCGAATTGTCAGACAAACACAAGCATTGGTTATTGAAAGATTGGGTCGTTATTATGCGACATGGAACACAGGGATTCACCTATTGGTACCATTCATTGATCGCGTATCAAAAACAGTAACCCTTAAAGAAATTGTTAATGACTATGCACCACAACCAGTCATTACCAAAGATAACGTTACGATGCAAATCGACACCGTCGTCTATTATCAAATTACCGACCCTAAAGCATTCGCTTATGGTGTAGATAATCCTAACCGTGCCCTTGAAACATTGACAGCAACCACGGTTCGTAACATCATCGGTGCCCTTGACTTAGATGAAGCGTTAACCAGCCGTGAACTCATCAACAGCAAAATGCGTATCATCTTAGATGAAGCGACAGACCCATGGGGTATCAAAGTCGTTCGTGTGGAATTGAAGAACATCATCCCACCTAAAGACATCCGTGAAGCCATGGAAAAACAAATGAGAGCAGAACGTGAAAAACGTCAATCGATTTTGATCGCAGAAGGGGAAAGACAATCCGCCATCTTAAAAGCTGAAGGTTTCAAAGAATCTCAAATCCTTGAAGCACAAGCTCAAAAAGAAGCAGCCATTCTTAGAGCTGCCGGTGAAGCTGAAGCTATTTTAAAAGTCCAAGAAGCGACTGCAAAAGGGATCGAAATGGTTAAAAAAGCAGGTGCTGACCATTCAGTACTTACATTAAAAGCCTATGATGCATTGGTTGAAGTTTCTAAAGGTCAAGCAACCAAACTCATCATTCCTTCCGAACTTCAAGGCTTAGCAGGTTTAGTGACCTCCGCCAAAGAATTGTTTAGCGAAGATAAAAAATCGACAAAATAAACCAAAGAAACAGGCCTAAAAACCTGTTTTTTGTCGCGTTAAATGCCCTAACTATGATATAATTTGATGTAGGTGATATCATGATTGCAGAAGTGATGCTGGATTTAAAAACCACCCAAATCTTATCTGCTTACGATTATCTCATCCCCGATACATTGAAGGGATTTTTAGTCGTCGGGATGCGTGTGGTGGTGCCTTTTGGTAGCACCACCCGTGTGGGTCTCATCACTGGGATCAAACCAACTTCTCTTGACGCAACCAAGTCCATTATAGAACCATTTGATTTAGAACCCCTGATAACCAAAGAACAGCTTCATTTGATCGATTATTTGGAAAAACAAGCCATGATACCTAAGCATATAGCCTATGATAAAGTTGTCCCAAATGTCTTAAAAATCGACTATACCAAAAAGGTTCATGTTTTACAAAGACACTTATTGAAGTCACCTTTATTGGAACTTTTAACAAAGGACCATTCGGTATTTCAAAAAACATGGATGAAACACTATCACGCATTTAAAACAGCAGAATCCAAGAAAATCATATCTATTGAAACCTTCATAGAACAAAAGAAGTCGATTCAAATGATGATTTCATATGAAGCGACCGACTTTAAACCAAAGACCCCAAAACAACAAGCTTTATGGCACTTTTTATCCACCGAGAGGACCATCGATGATATCCTGTCGGAAGGGTATACCAAAGCCATGTTGAAAATACTGATTGAACAAGGGTCTGTCAGCACCAAATCGATTGAAAAAATATCGACCCATCGTTCCTGGATTGCACAAGATCATAAAGTGTTAACTACCGAACAAAATCAAGCGATTGAGGATATCGCAACCGCCTTTAAAACCTATCAACGCTTTCTGCTCAAAGGGGTCTCGGCCTCTGGTAAAACCGAGGTATTTTTACAACTTTGTCGTAAACTACAACAGACCAATCAACAAGCACTCATCGTCACCTTAGATGAAGCATTGGTCGAACAAATGGCGGATTATATCTCACCTTATTTGAGTGTTTCAAAAATCCATTCCGGATTGACAGAACAACAAAAACTCGATGCTTACCGAGCGGTTCAACTCGGTGCATCTGATGTCCTGATCACAACCCCTTTTGGGATGTTTACCCCATTTCAATCTTTGGGATTGATTGTGGCTGACGAAGCTCAAGATAGCATCTATCTCGATTATGCAAAAACGGTCCATGGTTTGGATGTCTTGGTAGAAAGAGCGAAATACCATAAAGTGCCTTTGGTTTACGCATCCGCCACCCCACCAGTTCAACTATTGTACGATGCCCAAATGGGAAAGTTAAATTGGATTGAACTCACCGAAAAAGTCTACCAAACTGAGGATGACGTTATCGTAGTAGATATGAAAAAAGAACTCGAAAACGGGAACTTATCGATGTTGTCTAAAACGCTTCATGAAGCGATTAGCCAAACATTGAGAAATAGACAACAAGTCTTGATTTTAGCCAATCGACAAGGCTATGCACCTTATGTGATGTGTCGTAGCTGTGGACATGTCCCTACCTGTGAAAAATGCGATACCCCGTTGGTGTATCATAAAGAAAAACATAAACTCAAATGTCACCACTGTGGGTATACCATCCCACCGGTGTATGTATGTGATGCTTGTGGCAGTGAGAAAATTAAACCGGTTGGGATCGCGATTGAACAAGTTGAGTCTCATATCAAAATGGCTTTTCCAAGAGCCAAAGTGAGTCGATTAGATGCGGATAACACCACTAAAAAAGGTGTTTATATCGATACGATTAAGGCATTCAAAGATAAGGAAATAGATATTTTAATTGGCACACAAATGATATCCAAGGGACATGATTTTGATATCCCTTTGGTCGGTATTTTATTGATTGACTCGATGTTAAAAGCACCTACCTATTTGGCCAATGAACGAACGTATCAATTGATCCGACAAACGATGGGTAGGGCTGGTCGAAAACAAGCGGGATTGTCGATCATACAAACGTATCAACCAAATCATTTTGTGATCAAAACCATTCAAGATGAATCGGCGTTTTATGAACAAGAACTCAACCGTCGAATGTTGGCGAAAAACCCACCCTATACCCAGTTGTTAACCTTGGTATTTAGAGGGAAAACATCAGAACAGACCGAAAAAGCCATCCAACGATTGAAACAAACCGTATTGGCTCGTTATTCTCAGTTTGAGATCATTGGACCCAGCGAATATCAACAACATACCTATAAATTGATGATTAAAACCCAAAAACGCCAAGATTTAAGTACCCTCATCGAATGGATCAAAAAAACATATGAAAATCCATCGCTATCGATTTCATTTTATCGATATAATGATGAAGTTTAGGAGAATTTAGATGAAAATAGTCTTCATGGGAACACCTGCGTATGCGGTACCTACCTTACAAATGTTACATGAACAATATGGGGTTGCACTGGTGGTCACCCAACCAGATAAAAAAGTGGGTCGTGCAGGCAAGGTTGAATTTTCACCCGTAAAACAATATGCCATGGCACACAATATCCCCCTATTTCAACCCATCAAAATGAAGTTGGACTACCAACCCATTTTGGATGTAAAACCGGATATCATCGTCACAGCTGCTTACGGACAAATGATTCCAAAAGCGGTGCTTGATGCAGGTATATCTGTCAATTTACATGGGTCATTACTGCCCAAGTATCGAGGTGGCGCTCCTGTTCAATATGCCATTAGAAACGGTGAATCGGAAACAGGTGTTACTTTGATGTATATGGCACCTAAAATGGATTCAGGTGACATCATCGAGATGAAAAACGTCCAGATTGAGTCAAATGATACCACCGATAGCTTGATGGAAAAACTCAGTTGGGTGGCGAGAGACTTGCTTGAACTAAATCTACCCCTACTCATGAATGGCAAAGCCAAAAGAATTGCCCAAGATGAATCCTTGGTGAGCTTTGCATATAATTTAAAACCATCCGATGAATATTTAGACTTTAGACAAACCTATCAGCAAATCGATTGTCATTTGAGGTCACTATTATCACAACCTGGCGGTTCAATATTCATTCAAAATACACGGATTAAGGTATACGAAATCGCAAAAAGTGATATAATATTAAGCGGAGTCCCTGGCGAGATTTTAAGCGATAAGAAGCACTTATACATCCGTTGTCAAGACGCGGTGGTTGAGCTTATTAAAATCCAACCTGAAAATAAGAAAATCATGATGGCAAGAGATTTTCTGAATGGACAAAAACTATTCGTCAAAGGAGACATCGTAACATATGAAGAAAAAAGTATTATTTAGCCGTGAAGAGATGACTCGTCTATGTGTCGAAGCATTGAAGAGCCGTGGCGTTTCTGTCGATGATATCGCGGACATTGCTTACAAACAACAAGCCCGTTATACAGACAACATTAAATTTGAAACCTGTCGTGAATCTGTCCTTAAAGTCTTGTCATTAAGAGACATTTTCCACCATGTTTTATTATCTGTTGAAATTGATAAATTGGTTGAAAAAAAGATGTTCTCATCACCGATTCAAGACATCATCGAACAAGATTTAGGTCTATTTGGTGTGGATGAAGTCTTAGGGTTAGACGTTGCGAGATTATACGGCGTCATCGGTATGACCAACTTTGGTGACATCGATGTCAATAAACATGGCATTGTAAAACAGTTGAATGAAGATGGCAAAAAAGAAGGCATCGTTCATACATTCTTAGACGATATCGTTGGTGCGATTGCGGCTGCAGCTTCCACTAGAGTGGCACAAGTCATCAATGAAGACATCGCTCAAGAAGAACCACACAAACAAATCTCATTATTTGACTAACTATTTTTAGGGGGACAAGCGTGAAAAAGGATAAATTTAAGCATTTAACCAAACACTTTTTTAGCCGCTTGTTTGGCTTTGAAGAAAATATCGATATCACAGACGATGTGATGGTGTTACACCGTCGAAACATCGTCATCAAGAATATCATCTTTTTATCGAATATCGTTTATTCGATCATATTATTCTTTATCGCAGCGGTAAACAATGAGCCATCTGACTGGCTCTTTTCTGCGTTGTCATTCCCATTCACTTTTTTCCTAAACAATGTCATTAACCGTTTGATATTTGGGGAAAGACACGATAAGACCAAACAAGAAGTCGCGATGTATGTTGAAGCGATTTATATGTTTATTTCAGCCATTTTGATCTATGCGAGACTGTATGGTAACTTTGAAACAGCAGCTTATATTTTGATTTATTATGCGGTGGTCGTTATTTCACTGTATCAAAGTCGTCGATTGATCATGTGGACGTTCCAAGGCATGGTCGCGGGGATTACATTTATCCATTTCGTTTGGACATACAAACTGACCGAACAGTATGAAGGTTTAGGTATCCTTGAGTTTTTAAAACAATTCCTACCAACCAAAGAAGCCCAAGATTTCTATCTGCGTATCGTCCTATTTACGATTTTCATGTTGGTTATTTATTCGATTGTATCGATGGGTGCTTACATGCAAGAAGAACGTAAAAATGAACTCATGAAACGTCGGGAAGTTCAATCGGATTTCACCAACATTGTCACGGATTTATACGCTGTGGTGTTATCTTCAAAACGGGCATTTTTGGATCGTCAACACATCGATTTGGTCTCCAAAATGAGCAGTCGTTTGGGGGCATATTATGGACTTAACAATAAACAGGTAGAATACATCGAACAATACGCTGTCATTCACATGCGAGCCCATGAAATCGAGGATTTGGTTCAAAAAGGGATTGAAAGTGAAGATTACGATAATTTAAAGAAGAAAACATCCTTAGGAACTATGATTGCAAAACGATTTCAATTGGCTCAAAAAGCCGAAGATATCGCAAGAGCACACATCGAAGGGGTGGCCAACGATAAGTTCGTCACAGAGATGAGGGCTATCCAACCGGCCATTGAATCTCAAGTCATTTTGTTGGCGGATTTATATGTCACGATGCGCAGTTCTAAATCGTATAAGAGACCTTATCCGAATGCTGCAGTCATCCAATTATTCGAAAAAAGCTTCTATGTTTATTTCGAGTCTACTTTGGTTGAACGCTTCTTAAAATTCAAAACAGACTTCGAAAAAATTTACAATGAATATTGATTCAAAATGACTTGCAAAAACAAAAACACATGTTATAATAGGTATGCTTAATTAACTGAATCCAATCTTATTAAGAGCTACGGAGGCTAGTCGCCTGTGATGTAGCAGCAACCTGCTTAAGCAAGGTGCTAATGACGAGGGGTACAACCCAACAATGAGAGATTAGAAACTCTTTTCGTTGGGAAAGAGTTTTTTTGATGTTTGGAGGTAAAAAACATGGAAAGAAAACTATTTACATCAGAATCGGTGACCAGTGGTCATCCAGACAAAATATGTGACCGTCTATCTGACGCCATTTTAGACGCGATTTTAAAAGAAGACAAGGACGCTCGAGTCGCTTGTGAGACAGCTGTGACCACCGGACTTGTTTTGGTGATGGGTGAAATCACCACTAAAACGTACGTGGACATCCAAACCATTGTCAGAAATACCGTTTCAGACATCGGATATGATCGTGGTAAATATGGATTTGATGCTGAAAACTTAGCGGTTTTGGTATCGATCAACAACCAATCGCCTGACATCGCGATGGGTGTCGATGAATATGAAGGCCATGAACAAGGGGCAGGCGATCAAGGCTTGATGTTTGGATTTGCATGTGATGAAACCGATAATTATATGCCGCTACCCATTGAATTGGCACACCGTTTGGTCAGACGATTAGATACCGTTAGACACGAAAATATCTTGGATTTCTTACGTCCAGATGGTAAAGCTCAAGTGACGATTGAATACGATGAACATGACCGTCCAGCACGTATCGATACCGTTGTTGTGTCTTCTCAGCACGCTGACATCGATATCGAAGTTGTACGTGCAGGCATCAAAAAAGAAGTCATTGATGCGGTATTACCAAAAGAATTGGTCGATGATCATACCAAATTTATGATCAACCCAACTGGTAAATTTGTGGTGGGTGGTCCTAAAGGAGACTCTGGTTTAACCGGTCGTAAGATCATCGTCGATACTTACGGTGGCTACGCAAGACATGGTGGTGGGGCATTCTCGGGTAAAGACCCTTCAAAAGTGGACCGCAGCGCCTCATATATGGCAAGATATATTGCGAAAAACGTCGTTGCGAGCGGGGTTGCTTCTAAGTGTGAAGTACAACTCGCCTATGCCATTGGTGTAGCGAAACCAGTATCCATTCGCATCGATACTTTTGGTACAGCCAAAGTCGAAGACCATCAAATCGTGGAAGTCATTCGAAATCATTTCGATGTTACCCCAAAAGGTATCATAAAAACGTTGGACTTAAAGCGTCCAATCTACCAACAAACCGCGAATTACGGCCATATGGGGCGTAGTGATGTGGAATTACCATGGGAACGTTTAGATAAGGTTGATTTCTTTAAGCATTTATTATAAAATAAAGTAGGTGATTCTATGGAATATAAAGACGTTTTAGCGACTTATGAAACGAAGCGATTGGAGATGTATCAAGCCTACCAATCGAACATGAAAAAAGGTTTCTTGTTATTGATTGTGTTGGTGGGCATCTATTTTCTAGCGAAAGCAGGACAAATCGCCAGTGAATACCGTAAACTCACCAAAGAAAAAATCATCAAAGCATTGATTGAATCCCAATATGAAGAAGCGGATTATAGACCACAAGATTCGATCTCATTGGCGCACATCAATGGTTTAAACTTCTATCAAAGACCTGACCGTTTTCACGGAGAAGATTTGATGAGAGGTAAATACAAGGGTGTTCGTTTTGCTTGTTCAGATATTCACATGGAAGAACGTGTTGAACATCGCGACTCAAAAGGCAACGTGACCTATTCATACCAAACGATTTTCAAGGGCCGTTGGTACACATTTGACTATGAAAGAGATTTTGCACAAATTCTTCAAGTCAAAGAAGGTCGATTTGTCGGTGCAGCCGCTCGAGGACTTAAAAAATATGAAACCGAATCGGTGCAATTCAACAAGAAGTTTAAAGTATTCGCATCCGATGAACAATATGTATATTACCAACTTACCCCAGTATTGATTGAAAAGATACTGGAAATGGAGAACATGCACCGAGGACACTACCAAATGATGTACTATGCAAATCACTTGGATGTCGCTGTGTATGATTCATCCGATTCATTCGAATTAAAATTGAAAACACCGCTAACGATGGAAACCATTGGACACATCTTAAATGATATTGATATGCCAGCCGCAATCATCAATGAGTTCAAGTTGGATAGCGAAAAGTTTAAAAAACAATAGGAGGATTGAAATATGGATACAGGACTTGTCGTTTTATTTGTAGTACTCGGTTTACTGTTAGTCATTGTTTTATGGGTCATCGGCACCCTCAATACCTTCAACAGACTTTTAGTCAAAGTTGATGAAGCTGAATCTGGTATTGATGTTGCTTTAACAAAACGCTTTGACTTATTAACCAAAATGGTTTCAGCAACCAAAGGTTATGCAGACCATGAAAGAAAGACTTTAGAATCTGTCATTGCTATGCGTCAACCAGCGCATGGTGCACCGATTGGTGAAAAGCAAGCATTCGCGAACCAATTATCCGATTCGATGGCACGTTTAAATGTGGTTGTTGAACAATACCCACAACTCAGAGCATCGGAAAACTTTGCTAAATTACAAAGTGCAAGCTCAGAAGTAGAAGAAAACCTTCAAGCAGCAAGACGTGTTTACAACGCGAACGTTTCTTATTACAATCAAAAGATTGTGGTATTCCCAAGTTCGATGATTGCCAATTGGAAAGGCTTTACAAAACGTGACTTCTTTGAAGCGGAAGCTCAAAAACGTCAAGACGTAGAATTTAAATTCTAATAAAGAAAAACGCTTCGGCGTTTTTTTGTGTTAAAAGATGGGGTTTGGTTGTAATCCAACCCCATTTATAGTAATATACTATAGAGATATTATCCAAAGAAAGTGTGATTTGATGTTTAAAAAATGGTTTGACTCTGGATTAAAAGAATTGAAAAAAGCGAAACCAGTCGCTGATAAAATTGAAAAACTGTCCTCTTCTGTGGCTGCTTTAAGCGATGAAGAGCTTAAAAATAAAACCGAAGAATTCAAGCAACGCTTCCAACAAGGGGCATCTTTAGATGACTTGATGGTAGAAGCTTATGCGGTGGTGCGTGAGGCTTCAAGACGTGTGACTGGCATGTACCCCTATTATGTCCAATTGCTTGGGGCGATTGCGATTCATGGTGGGAACATTGCCGAAATGAAAACCGGTGAAGGTAAGACATTGACCGCTGTTATGCCAGCTTATTTAAACGCTTTAAATGGGTTAGGTGTTCACATTGTCACTGTCAACGAATACCTCGCTAGACGTGAAGCTGAAGGTGAAATTGGCGATATTTACCGTTTCTTAGGCTTAACTGTGGGTCTAAATATCCGTGAATTGACCCCTGATCAAAAGAAAGAAGCCTATGCTTGTGATATTTTATACTCTACCAACTCAGAATTGGGTTTTGACTATTTAAGAGATCACATGGTGTTGTATGCGAAAGACATGGTTCAAAAACGTGGTCTAAACTACGCCATCATCGACGAAGTTGACTCCATCTTAATCGATGAAGCGAGAACCCCACTTATCATCTCTGGTGGTGCAAAACAAAATCAAAACTTGTATGCAGCCGCAGATCGTTTCGCAAAATACTTAAAAGATGAAGATTACATCATCGATATTGAATCTAAAACCATTGAACTATCCGAATCGGGTATAGTTCGTGCAGAACAAATGTTCCGTATCGAAAACTTATATGATATCAACAACGTTACCTTGTTGCACCATATCAATAATGCATTAAGAGCGAACTACATCATGTTTAGAGACAAAGACTACATGGTTGTCGATAACGCTGTTTTGATCATTGACCAATTTACCGGTCGTGTTTTACCAGGTAGACAATTTTCTGAAGGTCTTCACCAAGCACTAGAAGCCAAAGAAAATGTGGAGATTAAAAAAGAAACCGTTACGGTTGCAACCATCACCTATCAAAACTTCTTCAGAATGTATAAAAAGCTATCGGGTATGACCGGTACCGCTAAAACCGAAGAAGAAGAATTTAGAGAAATCTATAACATGTATGTCGTCGAAGTCCCTACGAATGAACCTGTCATTCGTGTGGATGCGCCAGACTTCCTATTTGTCACTTTAGAAGATAAATATAATGCCCTCATCGATGATGTCCAAGAACGTCATGAAAAAGGACAACCGATTCTACTCGGTACAGTGGCCGTTGAAACCTCAGAAGTATTATCCAAACTACTTACCCGTCGCGGTATCAAACACGACGTATTGAATGCCAAGCAACATGAACGTGAAGCCGATATCATTGCGAAAGCAGGTCATAAATACGCGGTTACCATCGCGACCAATATGGCCGGTCGTGGTACCGATATCAAATTGGGTGAAGGGGTTGTTGAACTGGGTGGTCTAGCCGTTATCGGTTCTGAACGCCATGAATCCAGACGTATTGACAATCAGTTGAGAGGTCGTTCAGGTCGTCAAGGAGACCCAGGTTACTCTAGATTCTACCTATCCGCAGAAGATGAACTATTGATGCGTTTCGGTGGCGAAACCTTCAAACAACGTATCGCGATGATCTCCAAACTCAATACCGATAAGGAAGCTACAAAGCCACAACCGCTCGAATCGAAAATGTTCTCTAGATTCGTTTCATCTGCTCAAAAACGTATTGAAGGTCAAAACTACGACACCCGTAAAACCGTCTTGAAATACGATGACGTATTAAGAAAACAAAGAGAAATCATGTACGCTGAACGTACATTTGTACTCACAGAAGCCAACATTGAACCATTTGTCATCAAAGCCATTGAATCCTATATCGATAGTGCCGTCGCACCACTCATGGTTCAAGTCGGTAAGAATAAATTTGAAATCAATGACGAAGCAATTCATGTCACATTCGATGGGGTTTTATTCGTTCGTGGCACAGTGGATAAGCAAAAACTTGCAGAACTCGATGAAAAAGGCATTCCAGCCTATTTGAAATCCTTGGCGATGCATGAGATTGAAAACAAAAAGGCTCAATTCCCTGAAGAAATCTTCAATGAATTCCTTAAAGTCATTTCTCTACGTGTCATCGATACGTTCTGGATGCGCCATATTGACCAAATGAGTGAACTTAGACAAGCCGTTACCCTTCAACAATATGGACAAGCTAACCCGTTACAAATTTATCAAAAAGAAGGTTTCAATAAGTTCCGTGAAATGACCTTAAACATTTCTAAGGATATCGCAACCTATGTATTGCGTGCCCAAATTCGTGTCAATTCTGAACGCGAAGAAGTGGTTAAAAACACCAAGACCAATGAAGGTGGCGAACTTCGAAACAAAAAGCCATCCAAGGTCAAACAAAACCACAACCAACGCAACATGCCTAACTGGAAACGTCGCTAAGCTTAAAACACTCTTCGGAGTGTTTTTTTTCGATATAATATAAGTGAGGTGGTTTTATGGATATCACAAATGAATCAATTCAATCGTATATAGAACAACTGAGCGCTGACCGTTATGAAGCCATTTTATGGATTGTTAACGAGATGAAACAAATCACGAATAGAGAACCTAAATTGTGGGGAACCATCATCGGATTTGGAAAACTTTATTATAAATATAAGACCGGACATGATGGTCATATGCCGATTTTAGCCTTATCCAGTCGAAAACAAGCCATTACACTTTATTTAACCTATAATATCGAACAGTATGAAGAAATTAAAACGCTTGGTAAATGTACCTATGGAAAAGGGTGTTTGTACATCAAAAAACTGAGTGATGTGGATTTGAATGTTTTAAAAAGATTGATGCGAAAATCATATGAAGATGCTTTGAAGTACGATTTTATAACCCTCATTGAATAACATATAACCGCTTTATCTAGTGTTAATCTTATAACTTTGTTATAATGGAATTGAGGTTATATTATGGAACGTTATGAATTAAATAAATACTTAGAGTCCTTTGATTCGCGTTTAGCGGATTTACAAAAAGCACTCGACATGGACAATTTAAAACAACAGTTTTTAGAAAACAGCCGATTGATGTCCGCGGCTGATTTTTGGGATGATGTCAAAAGCGCTCAAAAGATGATTGAAAAAACCAATCAACAAAAAGAACAAATTGACACCTATGAGTCGTTATATCAACAATACAAGGCATTAGAGGAACTCGCAGCCGTCACCGATGATCAATCGGAGGACTTTTTAATGATCACAGATGAGGTTTATGTCTTAGATAAAGCATTGAAGACTTTTGAAACATTGACTTTATTAAATGAACCTTATGACGATTTACCAGCCATTTTAGAACTCCATCCAGGGGCTGGCGGTACCGAGTCACAAGACTGGTGTGAAATGCTTTATCGCATGTATCAACGGTACGCGGTACGAAAAAACTATAAGATTGAAGTATTGGATTATCAAGCAGGTGAAGAGGCTGGCATTAAAAGTGTGACCATTCGCATCAAAGGTAAGTACGCTTATGGCTATTTGAAGAGCGAACATGGCGTCCATCGCTTGGTTCGAATCTCTCCATTTGATTCCAATGCGCGAAGACACACCTCGTTTGTGTCTGTCGAAGTGATGCCAGAAATCGATCAACGGATCGATATTCAAATCAAAGACGAAGACATTAAAGTGGATGTCTATAGAAGCAGTGGCGCAGGTGGACAAAGTGTCAATACCACCGATAGTGCCGTTCGTGTGACCCATTTACCGACCAACATCGTTGTTACGTGTCAAAATGAACGCAGCCAAATCAAAAATAAAGAAGTCGCGATGGACATTTTACGTTCAAAATTAGCGGTATTAGAGATTGAAAAACAAAAGAAATTACTTTCCGAAATCAAAGGGGAACAAAAAGACATTGGTTGGGGTTCACAAATCCGCTCCTATGTGTTCCACCCCTATCAAATGGTGAAAGACCATCGAACAGATTATGAAACCAGTCAAACGGTTTCTGTGATGGATGGCGAAATCGATGGCTTCATCAACGCGTACTTAAAGTCAGGTGATTAGATGATTAAAAAACTCGCAATTGAATATGCACAAATCGCTTTCGGGGTTACCATCATGACCCTTGGTTTTTACTTTTTTCTACTCCCTGAAAACCTCGTTATTGGGGGGGTCATGGGGATTGCAGTCATATTTAAAGCACAGATCAATCCTTCCATTATTGTCTTTATCCTCAATACATTTTTATTATTTTTAGGCTTAATTGTTCTAGGTAAAGATTTCTTTATGAAAACTATTTTCGGTTCACTGGCATCACCAGTGATTCTGTTTATATTAGAGACCCTCGGCGCGAATGACGCTTGGATTATGAACCAACTCACCGAATCGAAATTGCTCATCGCTGCAGTTTCAGGCTCTATTTTGGTAGGTGTAGGTTTGGGTATTGTATTCCGCTTTGGCGGTACTACCGGTGGGATGGATGTCTTACAAAGCATCATTCATAAAAAACTGCACATCCCTTACCAAATCATATTTTATTTCACCGATGGGTTAGTTGTTTTACTATCCTTGGTATTCTTTAGAGACATTGAACTATTCATTTATGCAGTCGCGAGCGTGTTCTTGATTTCAATCATCGTCGATAACGTATCGATTAAAGGACGCGCTGGTCAGACCATATTTGTGGTTACTAAGAAACCAGATTTAATCAAACAAGCGATTTACGATACGATTGACCGTGGTTGTACACTGATCGATTCTGAAGGTGGATTCAGTGGTCACAAAGGCAAAATGGTCATCTGTACGATGCGTAATCGTGAAGTCAATAAAATGCGATCGGTCATTGAACGCATCGATCCTGAGTCGTTTACCTTTATGACCGATACGAAAGAGGCGGTTGGACGTGGATTTAGTAAAGAATAAGAAAATCTATGTATCGATCATCATCAGCCTAGTCATAGGTTTTTTAAGTGGGTGTGAAGTCACATTACCCACTTTTTTAACTAAACCAGACCTGTATGAGATCTATTCGATTTTAGATCAGTACTACTACAAAGACTTGGATTTTAAACTAGAAGATGTGGAAAGTGTCGAAGCGTTATTTGAACGATTAGATGACCCATATACTTACATGTATGTCCCCAACACCCGAACCATTGAACTCGATGAATCCTATTATGGTATCGGTGTAACCATCATCGATGATGACTTGGGACTACTGGTTGGCAATGTCAATCCTTTGGCCAATTTGAATGGTAAAGTGTACATTGGTGACATCATCACCGCCATCAATGATACTGTACTAGAAACGTTATCTTATGAAGAAAAAACCGCTTTATTATCCGGTGAACTCAATGATGAATTCAATTTGACCATCCAACGGGGTGATCAAGTAACGACTACCACAGTGACGATCAGTGAAATACCCATCAATTCTGTGACATCAACAGTGTATGAGAATAAAATAGCTTATATTGATATCAACCGATTTGCTGGAAAAACAGGGCTCGCATTCAGAACTGAACTCGCCTTGGTTGGAGCCCAAAATCCGACAGGTTTGATCATCGATGTCAGAGACAATGGGGGCGGCTATTTAACCGCAGTTGTCGATATCATCGCACAGTTCGCAACAGGGAATGAACCTGTCGTGACCATGCACCGAATCTATGATGACCACAAAACCAATTATTATGGCAACCCTGATAATGTTAAGAAAACATATCCAATTGTCATTTTAATGAATGAACATAGTGCGTCCGCGTCAGAAGTATTGGCGATGGCGTTAAGAGAAAATGGTAGTTATCCACTATTAGGCACCCAATCTTTTGGTAAATTTGTGTATCAAACCACCTTTGTTTTGAATCGACAAGGGAAAGAAATGTATCTCAATATGACGGAAGGTTTTTGGTATTCTCCAAATGGCAACACTGTAGAAGGTGGAATTGTTCCGGATGTCGTCATCGAACAAAGCGGTTTACTATCGAGAACATATCCTGTTTATATACAGGAATGGATATTGGGCGATGATTTGACTGAATTTCAAGCGCTAATTGACGTCTTAAATATGACTGAAGATAGCCTTGAAGACCGCTTTGATGTGCTCACCTTGGATGCAGATTTATCGACAAAAATCAGTGCCTATCAAACGCAGTTTAATCTACAAGTCACTGGTACACTTAATTATGAAACAACCATGCACTTAATCGATGCCTATCGTTTATATCGAGAACAAGTCAATTATGACTTACAACTCCAACAAGCAATTGCCTGGATGGTGAACGATGAAAGTTGAGAAATTAGAACGTATTCGTTATGGGTATAAAGTTACCATCGATGGGCAAGTCTTTGCTTTAGATGAAGAGACCATCGTCGTATTCAAACTTCGTAAAGATACAGAGATGGATGATAAGACATGGAAAAAAGTACTAGAAGCAGATAAAATCAATATTCAAAAACGCAAGGCGATTGTGCACCTCAAAAAGCCACAAACCGTCTATGAATTTAAATCTTATCTAAGAAACTTAGGTGTGAGTGAATCAAACATTGAATCATGGACCTCAACCTATAAAAAACTGGGCTATTTAGATGATTTCGAATATGGTAAACTATTGGTAGAAGGGTATCAATCCAAATATGGTTCAAAAAAGATTGAATCACTCCTTAAAAACAAAGGGATTCATCCCGATGTGATTGAACGATTATTACCGAAAAACGACGATGTTTTAAAAAAACTTGTCCAAAAATCCTGTAAATCGATTCAAAAACCGACATATATTCAAGCTAAAAATACCATTATTAGACAATGGTTAGGTAAAGGCTTTATTTATGAAGATATCGAGAAGTATGTAAATGCCTATTTGGATCCAAATCGCTTCAATGAAGCAGATACGATTCAAAAAGAATTTAAGAAATTGAAAATCAAGTACGAGCGTACTTATCAAGGCTATCAACTGAAACAAAAAATCATCCAAGCACTTCGACAAAAAGGGTTTAACGGTCAAAAGATCGAACAACTATACCGAGAAATGGAGAATGATTATGTACAAGATTTCGAATGACGATGCTTATTTCTTTATGCAAGGCAAACTGTACGATGCCCATCGCATTTTTGGTGCTCACTTAATCAAAGATGACCAAGGGTACATCACAGGGACAAGATTCACTGTGTACGCACCGAACGCGGTCATGGTTTCCGTGGTTGGCGAGTTTAACAATTGGCAAGAACATGCCCATACATTAAGCAAAATCGACGATATCGGTGTCTGGTCGATTGAGATTCCTTGGAATTTAGAATGGGCAAAATATAAATACGTGATTTTCACCAACCAAGGTAAATTGTATAAGGCAGACCCTTATGCAAAATTTGCCGAAAATAGACCGAATACCGCATCGAAAGTCTATGATATCGATGGGTATGAATGGCACGACCAAGACTGGATGTATACGAAAACCA
The DNA here is from genome assembly GCF_025742995.1 of Paracholeplasma manati. Lineage (NCBI taxonomy): Bacteria > Bacillati > Mycoplasmatota > Mollicutes > Acholeplasmatales > Acholeplasmataceae > Paracholeplasma > Paracholeplasma manati. Next base: position 95,550 of record NZ_JAOVQM010000004.1, read on the forward strand.
AAGTATATGACAAACCTGTGATGATTTATGAAATGCACATGGGCTCCTGGCGTACCAAATACGGACAATTCTTTCAATTCAATGAAATTGTCGAACAATTGATTCAATACCTCAAAGAACAAAATTTCACCCATGTGGAATTGATGCCAATATATGAACACCCACTCGATGATTCATGGGGCTATCAAGGCACAGGTTATTTCGCAGCTACCGCAAGATATGGGGTGCCCAAAGACTTGATGTACATGATTGACCGTTTACACCAAGAAGGGTTTGGCATCATCATAGACTGGGTTCCTGGCCACATTTGTAAGGATGCCCATGGTTTGTATTTCTTTGATGGTTCACCATTATATGAACACGATGAATCATGGAAACGTGAAAATGAAGTTTGGGGTACTGCCAACCTCGATTTATCAAAACCACAAACCAGAAGTTTCCTTATTTCCAATGCGTGTTATTGGATGGACTATTTCCATGTCGATGGGTTTAGAGTCGACGCTGTTTCTAACCTATTATATTACTTGGGTGACTCTCGTAACGGTACCGACCAAGGGGCCATTGACTTCTTAAGACAACTTTCTCACGTCATTTTTGGGAAAGATGACCGCATTCTATTCATGGCAGAAGACTCCACCGCATTTGAAGGTGTCACCAAGCCAGTAGATGCAGGTGGGATTGGTTTTAACTACAAGTGGAACATGGGTTTCATGAACGATGTCCTCAGGTATTTCAAACGTGATCCAATTCACCGTAAATGGCATCACCATGACATTACCTTTGGTTTAACCTATGCATTTTCCGAACAGTTTGTTTTACCATTCTCACACGATGAAGTCGTTCATGGCAAAGGTACTTTACTCACGAGAATGCCAGGCGATTATTGGCAAAAATTCGCGAACTATCGTTTGTTGATGGGGCTATATATGACCCACCCAGGGAAGAAACTCTTATTCATGGGTCAAGAGTTTGCACACTTTCAAGAATGGAGTGTTCACCGTCAACTCGATTGGAACTTATATGAATTTAAATCACACCATTCAGCCAATGAATTTGTCAGAGATTTACTCTATTTATATAAGTCTGAAGGTGCATTACATGAACTTGACCATCAAAAGGAAGGGTTTGAATGGATCGATTCGACCAACGCCGACCAATCCATTTTCTCCTATATTAGATATGGTAAAAATCGTGAAGACCATGTGATTGTCGTACTCAATATGACGCCAGTGGTCTACCATCAATATGAAATTGGTGTACCGATGAAAGGTACGTATGATGAAATCATCAACAGCGATCTTTTAAAGTACGGTGGATCAGACCAATACAACGGTTTACCGCTGCATACACATGAAGGTCAATGTCATGGACAAGAACAGTTCGTTAAGATGACCATTGGGCCGTTAACGGCACTTATACTGAAGTATTGCAAATAAAAATGTAATCGTTTGCAACAGAGAAGGCACCTTTTGATGAGGTGCCTTTATGGTATAATCACAATGGATCAATATTGTAAGGAGAATACACATGTCAAATATATTTGAAAATGCGTCTACGTTTAAGAAAGCATTCATCGAACAAGTGGAAAAGACATATGCACTCGATTTTAAAGAATCCAGTAGTTATCAACAATATGTCGCTCTAGGGACTTTACTCAAAGAGCACATTTCACTCGACTGGAAAGAAACCAAGAAAATCGAAGCGGATCAACGTCAAGTCTACTATTTCTCGATGGAGTTTTTGATGGGACGTATGATTACCAATAACTTAATGAATGCAGGGGTTTATGATGTCGTTAAATCGGCGTTTGATGACCTCGGATTAGACATCAATGAAATCGAACACAAAGAAACCGATGCCGGGTTAGGCAACGGTGGCTTGGGTCGTTTAGCGGCTTGTTTCATGGACTCTGTCGCTGCTTTAGCATTACCAGTCCATGGTAACTGCATCCGCTATCGCTACGGATTCTTTAAACAAAAAATCGAAAATGGCTATCAAGTAGAATACCCTGACCGTTGGTTAAAAGACATCCACGTTTGGGAAGTCAGACGCGATGAAGAAGCGGTAGATATTCCATTTTATGGGTATATCGAACTATCTGTAACCGATGGTAAGCTCAATGTGTTCCACCGCAATGCCGAATACGTTAAAGCTGTACCATATGATGTGCCAATTGTTGGGTATAACAACCAAGTCGTAAACACCCTACGTCTATGGAGTGCTGAACCCAGTGACCGCTATCAAAATCAAGGTGGCACATTTGATTACCATAAGAAATTAAGACAAATTTCGGAAATGCTTTACCCAAATGATGATACCGATGAAGGTAAAATCTTAAGACTTAAACAACAATACTTATTCTCAAGTGCAGGGGTTAACGCTGTCATCAAAAAACACAAGAAGTTGTTTGGTACTTTAGAAAACCTAGCAGAAAAAGCGGTATTCCATATCAACGATACCCACCCAACGTTAATCATTCCTGAATTGATGCGTATTTTGGTCGATGAAGAATCGATGGAATGGGATCATGCTTGGGATATCACCAAGCGTTGTGTCGCTTATACCAACCATACCATCTTAGCAGAAGCGTTGGAAAAATGGCCAATCCGTCTATTCCAACCCCTATTACCAAGAATTTATACCATCACAGAAGAAATCAACCGTCGTTTTGAAATTGAACTCAAACAACGCTTTGGCGATAATGCGAGAGAAGTTGAAAACATGCAAATCCTTAAAAATGGCATGGTTCACATGGCTAATTTAGCGATTGTTGGGTCATTTTCAGTGAATGGGGTTGCACAACTGCATACCGATATCTTAAAAGACATCGAAATGCGTGATTTTGCCCAATACTATCCGAACAAGTTTAACAATAAAACCAACGGGATTACCCACCGTCGTTGGGTCTTACAATCCAATCCGGAAATCGTATCGATTTTAAAAGACACCATCGGGGATGGTTGGATTACCGACACCTCAAAATTGGAAGGTTTGGTTCAATTCGCCGATGACGCATCGGTCCAAAAACGTTTTGAAGCGATGAAACTGGCTAGAAAACAAGCTTTAGCCGATAAGATTTATAAGGAACAAGGCGTAAAACTCAACCCGCATGCGATATTCGATATCCAAGTCAAACGTCTTCATGAATACAAACGTCAATTGATGAATGCTTTACACATCATGTATCTATACAATGAGTTGAAGTCAAACCCAGAAATGCGTAAACAATTCTACCCACAAAACTTTATTTTTGGTGCGAAAGCTGCACCGACTTATTGGTTTGCGAAAAAGGTCATCAAACTCATCAATACGATTGCTGAAAAAGTCAATAATGACCCTGAAACCAATGACTTATTAAAAGTGGTCTTTGTTGAAGATTATAATGTTACCTATGCAGAAACCATCATGCCGGCTGCCGATTTGTCTGAACAAATCTCAACAGCGTCAAAAGAAGCTTCTGGTACTGGGAACATGAAGTTTATGATGAATGGTGCGATTACCATTGGTACCCTAGATGGTGCAAACGTTGAAATCGCTGATTTTGTCGGTCAAGAAAACATCATTATCTTTGGTCTAAATGCCAAAGAAGTCACAGATATCTATAAAAAAGGCAATTATCAACCGTATGAAATGTATCAAAGAGATCCAAGAATCAAGAAAGTCTTAGACCAATTGACCAATGGATTCTTCACCAATGTACAACCCAATGAGTTTGAAGAAATTAGAAGAAACCTACTAGACAGAGATGTCTACTTGGTACTTAAAGATTTCGATGCCTATGTGGCAGCCCAAGCCAAAGCCAATAAGCTTTATCAAAACAGAGCAGCATGGCTCAAAATGTCGATCATGAATACAGCGAAATCTGGATTCTTCTCCACCGATAGAACGATGGAAGAGTATAACAAAGACATTTGGCACGTCAATAAAATTAAATAATGAAAAAGCGTCTAATGGATTTTTCCATAGACGCTTTTCTTTATTTATTAAACATGATTTTTTCAGAATTAAACATTCGTGTCAGCAACCATGTGCCTAAACCAACCAATACCAAGTTGATCACGATGGTGATGAATAGGTGTAAGTAATTTACCGATAACCCCAGGATAAAACCAATGGATTGAACTGAATTGTAAACAGGGATGAAATACATCAGGGTATCTGTGGTGCTTGATCCTAACATGCTCGATATCCCAACCAACATGATGATGATCATGAAAGGCATAGCCAGTGAAGATGCTTCCTTGATGGTTTTTGCGTATGCACTGATGATGGAAATCAACACAACAAAGATGAGAACGGTAGAGATGATTACACTGAATAGTAAAACGTACGTACCAACATCATACATGGCCATGGTGAAATCTTCACCGATGAGTTTTGGTAAGGATAGCATGAGTCCGATAAAACTAGATGCGGCACTGGCCAAAGCGGTGATGGATAGTGCGATGATTTTACCCAAGGCAATTTCACTTCGCTTCGTCGGTGTGGTTAATAGGGTTGTGATGGTTCCGCGTTCTTTTTCACCGGCAATCGATTCGCTTGCGATGCTCAAGGAAGCTGTGAATAGGAAAGTAATGAGCAAAAATGGCACCAACATCGTTACAAATTGAATCGACATATCGGTTGCACTCGCGAGATTATAAGGGATAGCGTCTCGATTGATGTCAAACTTATTGGTTATGGTCGATTCGAAGTTATTTAAACTATATAAATAATAATTATAAATGGTGTAAGATTCATTTTTAGAGGTATTATGGAATAGTTCAACCTTTGGAGCCATGGTACCTGAAGAGGTGTTATAAGCCATCATGAGGTTGTAAAAGTCAGGTTCATAAATGATCAACAAATCAACGGTTTTATCGGCTATCTGAGTTTTGATTGTTGAGATATCCTCAGTCGTGATGACATGAGTTTCAATCGTATAAAGATCGGTTTGATCGATCGGTACGAATTCTGTTACTGGATTGATGACGTAGACTTGATAGACATAATCTTCGGGAATGGTATCTGTTTCTTGCATGATAGACCCCATCAACGAGTATAGTAGAAAAATCATCAAACCAGGCAATATCAATGTGATGAGCATGCGTCGGTCAGTAAAAAAGCGACGCAATTCTTTTTGAACAATTGTTAGGATGTTTTGCATTAGAAGTTACCTCCATGAGATGCGTATAAACTGAAGAAGAGGGTTTCAAGATCAGATGTTTTTAATATTTCTGATACGGTATTGGTATAGACCATTTCACCATCAATGATGATGCCAACGCGGTCACATAACTTTTCAACCAAACTAAAAATATGGGTAGATAAAATGATGGTTTTTCCCTGGTTTTTTAAATCGATGAGGAAATCAGTGACGGTTTTCGCTGTGATGATGTCTAGCCCATTGGTAGGTTCATCAAATATGATGATGTCTGGGTCATGCGCAATGGAAATGGCTAAAGATACTTTTTGTTTCATCCCTGTGGATAAATCTGAAACCTTCACTTCACAAAAAGGGTGGATACCAAATTGATCAAATAGCATTTGTTTTCGTGTCTTAATGGTTGTTTCAGGAATCCCATGTAGCCTAGAAAAATAATCAAACAAGTAATTGGGTGTGAAAAAATCTTCAAGTTTGAGTTCGCTGGTCAAAAAACCAATACGTCGTCTGACTTCAGCTGGGTCTTTGACCACAGAAAAGCCTTGGATCAGGACGTCACCTGTATCGGGTTTTATGAGCGAGCTCGCAATACGTAGTGTCGTGGTTTTACCAGCACCATTGGGCCCTAATAACCCATAAATTTCGCCTTCATAAGCATCGAAGGATAGCGACTTAACAGCGACTTTTTTGGTTTCCTTGGTCTTCAAAATCTTTTGTTGTTTTTTGGATAAATTAAATGTTTTAGTGATGTCTTTTACAGAAAATAGTACATTCATAAGAGGTCTCCTTTAGTATTTTCTTTTATAATAGATGTTTAAAATCAGCATGATGATGTATTCAATGACAAAGAAACCTGCCAATGTTACAGATACCATATAAGTGGATTCAATCATACCAAACACAATGATGAGAATCACAACACCCCAATATTGAATCATGAAGGTGGTTGACATCACTTTACCGCGAATCATCATCAACCGTTCATCTTGTTCTGCAATCTTACTTTCTTTCATAAAGGACTTATTGAAAAGAAGTATACTCGATAGTACCAATATGGTGATGCCAAACGATAATGTGAAACCACTGAGGTAACTGGTTAGAAAATCAAATTGAATGTTCAGTAAAAATACGATGATGGAAACCATGCCGATAATTCTAAATGTTTCTAGATAAGTTTTTGTAAAAAAATGGTCTTTCATGATTATGCCTCCTCAAAAATAAAGATGTCTTCTACAGCAAGATTAAAATATCTCGCAATTTTTATGGCTAATATGATCGAAGGATTATATTTGCCCGTTTCAATGGAACTGATGGTTTGTCTTGATACACCTATCGCTTCTGCAAATGTTTCTTGTTTGACATTGTATTGTTTTCTAAGTGCTTCCAGTCGATTTTGCATAAGCCCCTCCTATGTCAAGTTAACTTTACACAACTACTATAGCATCCTATAAAAATAATGTCAAGCATACTTTACAAGAAAAAACTAGACATTGGCTGTCTAGTTTGATTGGATGTATTGTTTTAAGTATTCGATGACACCATCTTCAGTGTTGGGTTGATCTGTGATGGCTTTCGCAACCGCTTTGACCTCTTCATGCGCATTGGCCATGGCTACCCCATGATGAACCACTTGCAACATATCGATATCGTTTTTACCATCACCAAAGGCGATGACTTGATCCGGTTCAAAACCATAGAATTGACGGACAAATTCGACGGCCTCCCCTTTTGAAGTGCGTTTTTGATAGATTTCAAAGATGGCGTTTTTAGCATCACTACCCCAATCTCTAAAGTTGAGGACATCTTCGCATTCATTTAAGATGAAATGCTCAAACGCAGTTTTATAGGCGACATCGATGATATACATGAGCCCAGAGGGTTCAGGGTTCGTTGGGCTGGTAAATGGGCCTTCAACGAAGAAGGTTTCTTCGGTTTCATGATATAGCCAATTCAGACGATCGGTTGGTTTATAGACATATAACCCATTATCGACACTATAAAATGCTGTACGCGTAAATGGCTCCGCATAAATGAAGAGTTTATCCACCACCCGTTTAGGGATGGTGAGTGTCATTTTCTTAAAATGTGGATCTCTAGGATTTTCGATTGAACCGCCATTATCCGTTATTAACGGGGTATCTAATTCGAGGGTCTGATAATAGTGGTAACAACCTCTAAATGGACGACCTGTCGCAATAATCACTTTGTGGCCTTCTTTAGCACGTTGTTTTAAGTAGTTTGTAGTTGTGTCTGATAGTTCAGAATTGGCATTCAATAGTGTGCCATCTAAATCGCAGACAATCATTAATTGTTTCATTTCATCACCGTTTATATTATCGCACATTTAGGGTTAAAAACCTAGTCTTAAAAAACAGACCTCCAAAAGATAATTCTTTATCTTTTATAGCGGTTAAGGTATAATTAAACCAGTAAGGATGTGAGAAAATGGACTGGCAACAATTCTTTTCATTTAGACTAGAACTGGGTTATCTCGGTATTTTTTTCGCTGGTGTCATGTTTGGATTTCTCTTCCTCTTGTTATTTTATTTCTACACCGTTTTACAAACCATGCGAAACAAGAACTTTTATAAGAAGGCCATTGAACCGGATATCGATGCGGAAGAAATCAAAATTTTGATTAAAGATGCACAAGAACAGTTTAAAAATAAGAAAGATCGTGATGATGCTGGCTTGGTCAACCATCTACGTTCAATCGCTTTAGAATTGTCAAAAGACATCGCCACCAAATTCTACCCATCCTCTAAATACCCACTGCTTGAACTCACCATTCAAGAAACCCTATTGTTGGGGCATTATATCACAGACCGTGTGGATCGACTATTTGATGCGAAACTATTAAAAATTTTTAGAGGTAAAACCCTCGCATCTTTAATGTCTTTGTATGAAGTGAAGGAAAAAGTCGATGATTCGGCTGTGATGAAAGTCGAAAAGAAGTTCAAAGTAAGAAAACGCATTGGCGATATTTTTTCAGCCATCAATATCGCAAACCCGGCATACTGGATTAAAAAAGTCACGGTGGACAAATTAACCCAAACCATCATTGTTAAAATTTGTCTGGCAATCATTGGGATTGTCGGTGAAGAAACCTATAAAATTTACAGTAAAAATGTCTTTGAAGTTGAAAAAGTCATTGATACTGGTGTCGATGGTCTCTATGAGTCCATTCAAACAGATACAGAGAAGGAGGACATAGACGATGAGCTTGTTCAACCGTAAAGCCTATACAGAATTCGTTAAGAAAGACTTTCAAGGGTTCAAAATTCATCAATTCGTCAAAATTGAAGGCTTAAAACAACAAGGCCACAAAAAGTTCAAATCCTCTGAATTCATTTCTCCGATTTTTGGATTGTCTGTTAAAGATGAAACGGTCGCACCATTTGTGATTCGAAATACAGGTGATGTGAAAAAACGTTATGATGCTTTCCGAACAAAACCGATGACAGATTTATCCGAATATGCAGAGTTTAAGTCGACCATTTTAAGCAATCAAGACCGTAGAAATATTTTTGGTCAAGACGCTGTGATCAATACCGAACGTAAATATGAAGACCAACGTAAGAAGACCGTTGAACTTGAAGTACCCTTCATTCAAAAAGCAAAAGAAGTCCCAACATTTACAAATCCTACCCCACAAAAAACCATCATTGAAGATCGTGTGGTTTCTAGTGACTTTGACTATATGGAAACAAAACCACAACCTCAAACAGTGGATGTGGTGAAAAAGACCGATGTGCTATTCGATCGATTTAACCCTAAAGTCGCAGATAGTCCGATTGTTAATCCAGACTATAGCTATGAAAAACCGGTTAAAACCCCTGAAAAAGTGGAAAAAACAATACAGGTACCTATGGAAGAGGCACCAAAACCAAGTTTTGTTCGACCGAATAGACCTTATAAGTTCCCAACGGTAGATATGTTTTCAAAAGTCCATCGTGACCAAGATGCGAGACCGGCTTGGTTGGTGGCACAAGAAACGACTGTTAATGAAACGCTATTACAATTTTCAGTTCCGGGTCATGTGCACAACATCACCAAAGGGCCAACCGTTACTCGCCATGAAATCGAATTAGAACCAGGCGTTAATGTCAAAGAAGTCAACCGCATCAAAGATAACTTGATGATGAATTTAGCGGCGAAATCGTTAAGAATTGAAGCACCGATTCCAGGTAAAGCTTATGTGGGTTTGGAAATTCCAAATGCGATCCCTGAAATCGTTGCTTATGGAAATGTGGTCGATCATCCAGACTTCATGGATGACCAAAGTCACCCATTAAAAGTCGCGCTAGGCGTCGATATCGATGGTAAAAACATTTACGCAGACATCGCGAAAATGCCGCATTGTTTGATCGCAGGTGCAACCAACTCCGGTAAATCTGTTTGTGTGAACACCATCATTGTGTCGTTATTGATGAAGAATCACCCAGATGACTTAAAATTCATCTTAATCGACCCTAAAATGGTTGAATTATCGATGTACAATGATTTACCTCACTTAATAACACCGGTCATCACAGACCCTAAAATGGCTGCAACCGCGCTCTCTTGGGCGGTCGAAGAAATGGACAAACGTTTCATGACTTTCGCAACCAACCGTGCCAAAGATATCAAAGGGTACAATGAACGCGCCAAAGAAGATCCTACATTAGAAAAAATGCCATATATCGTCATCGTCATCGATGAATTGGCAGACCTCATGATGGTATCTGCGAACGATGTTGAAGAAGCCATCCAACGCATTACCCAAAAAGCAAGAGCGGCTGGTATCCACTTATTGGTTGCGACACAACGTCCAACAACCGATGTCGTCAAAGGTACCATCAAAGCCAACATCCCATCACGTATCGCCTTTAGAGTCGCTTCTTATGTGGACTCTACAACCATTTTAGATGGGGCTGGTGCAGAATCGTTATTGGGTAAAGGGGACATGTTATTCAAAGAAACCGAACGTCCAATCCGTCTCCAAGGTGCATTTTTGAAGGACAGTGAAATTGAACGTATTACCGATTTTATTCGTGATCAAATGCCACCGAATTTCTTATTCGATCACGATTCATTGAGAACATTTACCATTAAGAAGGAATCCGCTGCCTCAGATGATTTGATGTATCCTGTCGCTCAATTTGTCGTACGCGAAAACAACGCCTCCATCAATGCCATTCAAAAAGAATTTGGCATTGGTTTTAACCGTGCCCAACGCATTGTCGAACTCTTAGAAGAACAAGGCATTGTCTCTAAAAATGAAGGCACGAAAGCCCGTCAAGTCTTAGTGACGATGGCAGAATTGGAAAATATGTTATGACCTTAAAAGACATCGCACTTCTTGTATCAAATCAAGAGGATTCAGCAGAAGCATCCCAAACTTTAACCAAAAAAATCATTGTAAAAGTGGCGACCTTGAACGTCGTCGCTTTGCTTATATTTGGTGTCGCGTTGGTCTATACCATCAGAGATTACCAAACATTTACAGGCAGCACGCAAAAATACCTACTGATTATTTTGAGCGGGTTTTTTGTGGTCATCTCAACCCTTGGTCTTGTGTATCTCAATCGAACAACAATCACCCCATTGGCTAAACTATTCAAATTATTCAAATGGGTGGATACGGTTCAGTTTTTGACCATCAGTTTACTCATCGTTTTACACATCATCACATTTTATGTGTTTACGGCAGAAGTATTTCAAAGTTCGATGAACCCAACCTTACAACAGCATGACCGCTTGATAGTGTATCAATTTGATTACACCCCTAAAAGAAACGACGTGGTGGTCATCTTCATCGATGGTGACTATTATGGCATCGATGAATCTCACTATGTTAAACGCGTGGTTGGATTACCAGGTGATACCATCGCTGTGAATGCATCCAATCAGTTGTTGATCAATGGCATCGTTGTCCAAGATTTACCTTTAAGCCAAGTGGATAGTGTCAAAGATTGGATCGAATTTTTGCCGGAAGGTAAAATCATGGATGGCTTTTACTTTGTTTTAGGTGACAATGTGGCTAATTCCCACGATTCAAGAAATATTGGTTTTATCCGTGAACAGGACATTAAAGCCAAAGTCATATTCCGATTTTATCCGAAAGTGGGGGTCATTGAATGAAACAGGTACAATGGTTTCCTGGACATATGTCCAAAGCCTTAAGAGAGATTAAAGAGTCATTAACCCTTGTTGATATTGTTTTCGTATTACTAGATTCACGTTTACCAGAATCATCCATGAATCCACGCATTCAAGAAATCATTGAGAATAAACCAGCATTGATTTTATACACTAAATCCAGCATGGCAGACCAAAAAGAACTGAATAAATGGTTATCTTATTACGCCAATCAAGGTCTAAAAGGATTAAAAATTGACGCGATTACTGGGTTAAATATCAATAAAATTAAAGAAGCAACCTTAGAAATATTGGAAGAAAAGATTGCGAAAGACCGTCGTCGTGGGATTTTACCAAGGGCCATTCGTACCATGATTATCGGTATACCCAACGTAGGTAAATCGACTTTGATCAATACATTATCGAAGAAAAAGGCAGCTAAGACCGGTAATACGCCAGGTATAACCAAAGCTCAACAATGGATTAAGATTTCTGAAGATTTTGAACTATTAGATACCCCAGGGGTATTATGGCCTAAATTTGATGACCCAAAAGTAGGGTATCATCTAGCCCTCAGTGGCGCGATTAAAGACGCCATTTTACCCAATGAAGAAGTGGCTGTATATGCCCACAGATTTTTAAGTGCTTATTATCCGGATGCTTATAAAGCGAGATACGATCTTACAGATTTATCCGATATTGCACAAACGTTTGAGATGATTGGTCGCAAACGAGGTACTTTAATGAAAGGCAATCAAGTCAACTTTGATTTGGTTTATGATATTATCCTCAAAGATATTCGTGATGGTGCGTTTGGAGGGATTACCTTTGACCGATTTGAATCTGTATGAATATGAAGAAGCACTTTATGAAAAAGGTGTTACGGTTATTGCGGGAACCGATGAAGCAGGCCGAGGTCCCTTGGCAGGTCCAGTGGTTGCTGCTGCGGTAATATTACGTAAAGGTGCGAAAATCGAAGGTGTCGATGATTCCAAAAAACTCACCGATAAAAAACGTCGTGCTCTCATCGAAACCATTAAAAAAGAAGCATTGGCTGTCGGCATTGGCATCGTTTCACCTCAGGAAATTGATCAAATCAATATTTATAGGGCCGCCAAGGAAGCCATGATTTCAGCCATCAAAGCATTAAAAATCAAACCCGAATATATCCTCGCGGATGCGATGATGTTAGAAGAAGAATTGGGCATCCCAACCGAATCCATCATCAAGGGTGATCAAAAGTCAGCCAGTATCGCTGCGGCAAGTATCGTTGCGAAAGTGACTAGAGACGAATACATGATTGAGATGGATAAGTTATTTCCCATGTATGGCTTTAAAAAACACATGGGTTATCCGACCAAAGCACACATTGAAGCCATTGAAACCTATGGCATCTGTCCGATTCACCGTAAAACATTTGAACCGATTAAATCCATCATCAGGGAGAAATTGCTATGAAATGGTTAAAACACCTTAAGCGTATTTTTATTGTATTATTGGTCATTGTAGGGTTTCTAGCAGCGCTGGAATTCAGCCCATGGGCATTGTCATATTCAAAGACGAATGCGTGGATCAATGAAACTTCAAAACCTTGGATCATCCCCCACGGTGGTGCCAAAGCACTTTATCCTGAAAATACCATTTATGCGTTTAATCAAACAGCGATGTATGATGCATTTGAAGTCGATTTAACTTTAACCAAAGACAATGTGCTTATATCGCACCATGATTTAGATTTACGACACGATTTATTATTGGATGAAGTCAACGATGGTTTAGTCATTCGAAAATTAACTTACGAAGACATTGTTGACCTGATTGTGGATAACGATTATCCTTATGTGAGACAATTTGTGGATGTTGATGGCAATACGCCATACGCAACCACAACGGATACAGCCATTTTAAATCAAATGTTGCCAATGAAACTGGAAGATTTATTCCAAGCATATCCCGATAGAAGATATATACTAGAGATTAAGGATGTCCGCACCGATGATGAGGATACATTCAATTTAGCTGCCAATCAGTTGTTATCATTAATCGAACAATATGACATGGCGGACAAAGTTATGGTATCGTCATTCTCCGATGAAGTTATCGAACACTTTCTAGACATTTCTGAACATAAAATTCACGCATCGACAGCGACCAATGAAACACTTAAAATGGTGTTATTATCTGCATTCAATCTCGATTTCTTTTATAAACCAACTTATGCAGCACTCGCCATTCCAATCGATTCAGGGTTATCCGATAGTCAAGGTGACCTGATTGGGCGTTTACCAAGTTTAATCAGCAGTCGAATTGCCCATCAAGTCGATGGACAGTGGCGCACCAATTTGGCACAAGCCTCTTTGGTTAAAGATGCCCATAGACACAACATGTCGGTTATTTTTTGGACAGTCAATAGCGAAGAAGATATGCTTAAGCTCATCGAATTGGGTGTTGATGGGATCATTACCGATCGTCCAGATTTACTATTTCAACTATACGAAACGCTAGGCATAGCATAAAATGATTAAAAAAGATGTGAGAAACGAAATATTCTCACATCTTTTTTGAATTTCAAACCAAATATCGCAAGACTTTTGCAATTCATAACCCTTATAAATAGCCTATATGATAAAATGAATATATATTAATGTGAATATTAGGTGATTATATGAGTATCCAAACCCCTTATGAGTTTATCAAATTGCATCAGATTGGTCCGATCAAAGTCGATGAAGCATTGTTATTCAATGGTTATTTATACTATTCGGATAAATCGACTATTTTGATTGATTTACCAACTTCAGAATGGATGAGCCAATACAAAGAACGCATTGAACTCATCATTCCTGTTGACTCTATTCAAAATTTAATCATCGCGCATCCGAATTTTTCAATGATGATGTCACTCAAAATCTTGATTCAAATGGGATTCAAGGGATCCATCATCACCACTAGAAATATCGCGAAGCAAATCGTTCAAAATGGCATCAAACTGCCAGTAACCACCATTGAAAAACTCGATTATCAGTGGTATGGACAAGACTTTAAACTGAATTTTCTACCAATTCAGTTTTTACCCTTTACTTACGCATTTATGATTTATGAGTCAGAAACCCGTTCGTTGATTTCGAATACCTTGTTTTCAAGTTTTAAAGTGGATAATCCTGCTGACTTGATACAACTTAAACAAGGGATTTTTGCCTATCATAAAACCAATTTTCCATCGTCAGAATATCTAAAAGACCCCATCCGACGCATCCGTCAACACCGAATTGATGCGATATGTCCATCGTATGGATACGTCTTAGAAAACGATGTCGATGGTTGGATCGAATATGAATATCAGTTGGATTTTTATAATGCTGGGCAAGTCTTTAAATACAATGAAGAGTTCATTAAAGAATTTAATTATGTGGAAATCATCAATCATATGATCAACCAATTACACAAGTCCTTAGACAGCAAAGAAATCTTGGATACTTTTGCAAAATCTGACTTCATTTTGAGTGAAAAACCACTGGAATTGGTTCAATCTACCCATGTCGGCTACAAACTATGGCACGCCTTTTTCGAATACATTTACGCGAAAAAGGGCTCGGTCTGGTTAACCATTCTAGAACCATTAATCAAACGATATCACAATATTTTTGGTTTGGATTTACCAGCCATCTATGTGTCGAAAATGATGGAAGTCACCAAAACCAATGAATTATTGGCATTGGATAAAAAGACATTAGAAGAAAACCTACAAAGACTAGAAGCCCAAATCGAAGAAACCAAAGAAGCGATGCTTAGATGCCCAATCACGAAGCTATACACAGAAGATGTGATGCGAGCGTTGCTTAAAAAAGATCTAGAATCGTCTGAATTCTTTGAAAAACAAAATGGATTTATATTGATTCAACTGGATCAATTGTTTGACATTAACAAGCGTTATGGTAAAGATACTGGAGATGAAGCGATTCGAAATCTCGCTTATGTCATTGGACAAATCGCACCAGATTCAGTGAAGTTATTCAAACAAAATGGGCCAGGTATCTTGGTTTATGCTTCTTGTGAGAAGAAGGAAAAAATCACAGAATTTGCTGTTTCTGTACGAAATGCAGTCAGGGATTCCGTATTATTTATCGAAAAAGTCACAGCAAGTGCGTCTCTCGTCTTTTATGAAGAATTGAACCCTGTGTTGACACGTGATAATAAAATCAAAGAAATATTCATTCTACTCGAACAACGAATTCGCTTAGCAAAACAGCTGGGCTATGGGGAAATTGTTGACAACAGTGCCGCATTACCAGCGCTTAAAGAAGGGATTATTCTCTTGGTTGATGAAGATGACATGAATCGTAATATGTTGGTTCGTGTGTTTAATCGTTTGAACTTTGAAGTCAAAGCAGTCACCTCAGTTGAGGATGCCCTCCATGTCTTAAGAGAATACCCAATTGACATCATCATCTCTGAAATCAATTTATCCAAGATGGATGGCTTCGCTTTAAAACGTGAACTCAATGAATCCAAAACATACACCAACATCCCGTTCATCATGGTTTCGCATAATAAGACCGTTGAAAACATCCGTCGTGGGAACTTGCTCAATGTGGATTTGATCATTGAAAAGCCTATCATTCCAGAAGAATTGATTGGACATGTCAAGCGCTATCGAGAAAGAAGGTAAGACCGTATGAACTTACCAACTTTGATCACACTCATCGCTTTTTTAAGTTTGGTTTCCTTACTCATCGCGATGATTATTTTACAAAAAATCCATTACAAACGCCTCAGTAAAAAACACATGTTGGCGCGTGATTATTTATTCAAAAAATACTTCGATTTAGAGGATGTTATGCCAAAAACATCGAGTCGATTCTTTTTTGACGCTTATATCGATATTGAAACCCAAATCACCATTGAAGAGGTAGTTAGAAAACGCATCATTGATGATCTTGAGGCTTTAAAATTCACTCGAAAACAATTTAAAAAACTTCATAGTTTTTCACCATTTAAGCGCCGTGTAGCGGTATATTATCTCAACACGCTCAATACAAAACAATCGCGTGATGCTCTATCTAAACGTTTGACAGTTGAGAAAAACGATTCCGTTCGTTTTTATATCATTTACGCCATTAAAGAACACATTACCCCATCAGATTTCGAGTTCATTTTACATACCCTTAACGCATCGAAAGCATCGTATCCTCATTGGATTTACGCGATCTTAAAAAACCGATTTGAAGTCATTAAACCTTACCTCAATGACTACATCCATGATTCACGTAAGAAAGTGAAACAATTCTTTTTATACTTATCCAATCATATTTATAACGATCAATTGAAATAATACGCCATCGACCGTTTTATGGATTTGAATGAGGATAAAGATATTCGAAAAGAAGCCATTCATGCACTCTCAAACATGTATCCTGAAGAATTGATCAACGACACTTATCTGTTACATAGCGATGAAGCCATCCGAAAGATGGCAATCCGTGCTTGTTCGACAGTTGTCAACAAAGAGATGACCCAAAACCTGTTGAATCAAATGGATGGGTCCATGATGGATATGGAACGTGCCAATGCGTTGTCTCGTATCGTATTTGATTCGAAAAAGCTTCTGATTTATTTGTTAGAGTATTACCCATTAGCCGCGAATGACCATCAAAAGATGGCCATATCACGTGTGCTTTCACACCATTTAGACTATTTGACTTTAAAGTTAAAATCCCATGAGTACCCACAAGTCAAACTGATCATTCAGGACTTGTTAAAGATGCACATCACAGAAGACTTGATTGATTTTATCAATATGAACAAAGACAAAGAAGTTGAGAATGACCTGATCAAAATCATCAAGACTTTCGCAACCCAAGATAAGTATTTATTGGATGAATTCAGTGTTTATTTGAATCAGACTGTACTCAACAAGTTGGGCCTAATTAAAAAACCACTGCCAACCTCCATCCGTGAAAAAACCCCATTCGAATTGAACAAGGTGGTATGGATCAGTTTTTGGATCTCAATCGCAGTAACACTATTCCCTATTTTATTCTTAATATTGAATTTTAGACTCGTATTATCAGGGGAACCCCTATTAGAAATCTTTATGGTCAACATGAACCGATACTTGTCATATTACTTTATCGTTATCAACACGATTTATCTGATTTTGATGTTATTTTCCATCAAAGGATCTGTTGAGCGTATGGCCATGTGGCGAATCAAAAAACAAACGCTCTTGTTTGAACATGATTTATTGCCATCCATTTCGATTATTGCGCCAGCTTACAATGAAGAAAAAAGCATCATTGAAAGTATCACTTCATTGCTGAATCTCAAATACCCTAAATATGAAGTCATCGTTGTCAATGATGGATCAAAAGACGACACCATTGGGACCTTGGTAAGGCATTTTGAAATGGAACGAAAACACCCCTTCTTTCAAATGAAACTGAGAACCAAACCATTGAGAAGTGTGTATGTGTGTAAGCAAATTCCGAACCTGATTGTCATCGACAAACAAAATGGTGGGAAAGCGGATGCGTTAAATATGGGTATCAACGCTGCAAAGAATGACTATATATGCGGGATTGATGCGGACTCCTTATTGGAAGAAGATGCATTATTGAAATTGATGAGCATCACTTTAGATGACGCAACCAACCATATCGCGATTGGAGGAAACATCGTTCCTGTCAATGGCTGTAACGTGGATAAAGGTAAGATTGAAAAGAGCGGATTAGGTAAAAACCCAATCGTTCGTTTTCAAACATTAGAATACTTAAGAGCGTTTACGACAGGTCGTATTGGGTGGTCAAAACTCAATAGCCTACTCATCATCTCTGGTGCGTTTGGTCTATTCAACAGACGTTCGCTTATCGACACCGGTGGGTATCTCACCATCAGTGGGGATTTAAAGAAAGACACCGTTGGTGAGGACATGGAACTGGTCGTCAGGTTGACGCACAAAGCCATTCAAAATAAACAACCGTATCGTGTTGCTTATGTCCACAATGCCAACTGTTATACAGAACTGCCTTCCGACATGCGCTCTTTATTAAAACAGCGCAATCGTTGGCAACGTGGTTTATTGGACATCTTGAGTTACCATCGACAAATGTTGTTTAACCCTAAGTACCGTCAACCGGGACTATTGGGCTTCCCTTATTTCTTCATCTTTGAAATGATGGGACCGTTCATTGAAATGTTGGGTTATATTGCGTTATTTGCGTCCTTATTCATTGGTATTTTGAATTTTGAACTGGTCGTCTTGTTATTTTACGCGAGTATCGGTTATGGCATTTTGATTTCACTCTTCAGTTTGTGGATTTCAGAACGTCAAAGTGGCTTTTACCGCATTTGGGATGCCATCATATTAATTATATTGGCGATTGCAGAAAACTTTGGCTATCGTCAAATCATGAGTTTACATCGTGTCAGAGCAACCTTCGCTGCCCTTCGTGAAAATGGGTCTTGGGGTAGTCTGTCGAGAACAGGTTTTCAAAAGAAGTGATCCGTCATGGATGACTTCTTTTATTTATATATATATAGGGATTTTGTGTGAATCATCGCCAATCAACCGTGTGAAAAATCATATATATTATATTAAAATATATATCGAAAATGGGGGATTGTTTTCTTCTTGACAGGCCTTGAACACATATATATAATTATAGAAAGTGAAAGAAGTGGATTATATGAAAACCGTCATTATTGTCGAATCCCCTGCCAAATCCAAAACCATCCAACATTATTTAGGTAAAGATTTTATCGTTGAAGCCTCCGTTGGACACATTCGTGAATTGGCTAAAAATGGACCAGGTGGCTTAGGTGTGGATGTCGAAAATAACTTTAAAGCGACCTATAAAGTCGATAAAAAACACGATCAAATCGTCAAAGACTTGATCAAAGTGACCAAAAACAAAAAAGTCTTAATCGCGACCGACCCGGATAGAGAAGGGGAAGCGATTGCGTGGCACATCGCGGATGTGCTCAATCTAGACTTAAATGATTTAAATCGCATTACCTTTAATGAAGTCACCAAACCAGCCATTCAAAAAGCGATTGAACACCCTCGTAAAATCGATATGAATTTGGTTAAGTCACAAGAAACCAGACGCATCTTAGACCGTATCATCGGATTTAAGTTATCACCGCTCTTACAAAAGAAGATTAAATCGGAATCGGCCGGTCGTGTTCAAAGTGTGGCTTTGAAGATGATTGTCGATTTGGAAAAAGAGATTGAGGCGTTCGTTCCAGAAACGTATTACACCATCAAAGCACGATTTTCTAAGTTTGAAGCGGATTATACTAAAAATAAAGATAAATCCTTGAAAACCCCAGAAGAACTTCAACAAATCATTGAAAAATTGAATGGGCCTTTTACGGTAACGAAAGTGAATCACCGTAAACGCAGTCGTGCAGCTCAACCACCGTACACGACCTCAACCTTTCAACAGGATGCGGTATCCAAACTTAGTTATTCTCCATCCAAAGCGATGGGCATTGCACAAGAGTTATATCAAGGGATTGATATTCAAGGCGAAGAAGTGGGCTTAATCACTTACATGAGAACCGACTCAGTTCGCTTGAACGATGATTTCATCCTGGAAGCTCAAGCGATGATTAAAGAAGCCTTTGGTTCAGACTATGTCGGTAAGATTAAAACCAAATCCAATGCCAACATTCAAGATGCCCACGAAGCGATTAGACCTTCGATACTATCTTACACCCCAGAATCTTTGAAGGGTGTTTTAACCGACGATCAATATAAAATATATGATTTGATTTATCGTAGAGCTGTCATGAGTTTAATGGCTGACGCACTGTATGAAGAACAATCCATTGAGGTAGAGAACCAAGGTGAAGTCTTCGAATATGGCGGTTCTAAGTTGATTTTCCAAGGGTTCCATAAAGGTAATCCAGAATACAAAGAAAAAGCCTCAACGCTCTTGGACCTAGAGGTGGGAAAACAACTTGAAGCCAAAGAAATTACCCACGAAGAAAACCAAACCAAACCTAAATCCAGATATACTGAAGCGAGTTTGATCAAAGATATGGAAGAATTTGGCATTGGTCGACCATCGACTTACGCCGAAACCACCCGCACATTGCTCAGTCGTAAATACGTTGAAAAGAAACAAAAAGCGTTGGTGCCAACCGACCAAGGTAAACTGACCATCGATGAATTGGATAAGTTTTTTTCAAACATCATCAACACCAATTATACGAAGAAGATGGAAACTGTATTGGATGATATCTCTAATGGAGAACATGAAAGTAGTGACATTTTAGAGGGCTTTTACCATAAGTTCATCGCTTTGGTGAAGCACGCGGATGAACACATGGAAAAACGTCAACCAACCCAAGTGGGTCGTGATTGTCCGTTGTGTGGTGCCCCATTGGTCATTCGTAAATGGCGTAAAGGTGAATTCATTGGTTGTTCGAATTTCCCTAGATGTAAACACACGGAAAATCTTACATAATTCTTAAGTTTATAGACTTTACAAATACGGTTTTTGATGATATGATGTTGTTGATAGCGATATCGAAGGTGTGTACCCCGACACACCTATCCCCTGATCCCCCTCGTCTCCTTGAGGGGGCTTTTTATTTTATAGTGGTTATTATTTGATATACATTCATAAAAAGACTATAATAAAGTTAGTAGAATCCAGGAGGAAATCTCATGAAAACATTCAAACAAAAACCAATTACTGTGTTGGGTCAACCCTTAAAAGTTGGCGATATCGCACCAGAATTTAACGTGGTTGATAATCAATTAGAAGCAGCGCATTTATCTGACTATAAAGCCAAAACACTAGTATTAAATGTCGTCCCTTCACTCGATACAGGGGTGTGCTCAATTCAAACCAGAACCATCAATCAAAAGTTATCGAATTATCCAGACTTAACGGTGTTGACGTTATCCAATGACTTACCATTTGCACAACGTCGTTGGTGTGGTGCTGAAGGCTTAACCAACATCGTCACTTTATCGGATTATCAACAACTCGATTTCGCATGGAAGTACGGGGTACATATTGAAGAACTTCGTTTATTGGCGCGATCGGTATTCGTATTGAATCAAAAACGTGAAGTCGTTTATGTGGAATATCTCGATGAAATGTCTTCTCATCCAAATTACGACGCATTGTTTCAATTTTTAGATCAGTATCTATCTAAATAATGGCTTTCAAAAAGCCATTTTTTTCACCTTTATAGGCGAAGAATTTTGGGTTATATGTTATAATAACATCTAGGAGTTGAACCTATGGGATTTTTTAAAAATTTATTCAAGAAAAACAACAAGAAAAATGAAAAATACGCGCTTGGATTACACAAATCAAAAGAAGTATTGGGGAGCCTCAAACGCTTAATTGAACAAAACCAACAATTGGGTGAAGATTTCTTTTTAGAACTCGAAGACATTTTCATTCAAGCTGACCTTGGGGTCGATACGGTTTTGTATTTTATTGATACCTTAAGAAAAGAAATGAAGCTTAAAAACATCACAGACCCGAAAGAAATCGAAGAGATGATCGTCGATGAGATGTTTAAAATATACCTTCAAGATGAAGTGGTTGTTGCTGATTTAGACTATGTTGAAAATCAAACCAACGTGTATTTAATCGTTGGCGTAAATGGCGTAGGTAAGACAACTTCCATTGGTAAATTGGCGCACCAACTCAAGGCTGAAAAGAAAAAAGTTTTGGTGGTGGCTGGGGATACCTTTAGGGCAGGTGCGATCGAACAATTACGTGTTTGGGCAGACCGTGCCAAAGTCGATTTTTTTGGGAAAGAACCGGGTTCAGACCCATCGTCTGTGATCTTTGACGCCCTTCAAAAAGCAAAAAAGGAACACTACGATGTGGTGTTATGTGACACCGCTGGTCGTTTACAAAATAAAGTCAATCTCATGAATGAACTGGAAAAAATGCGTCGTGTGATTGAAAAAGAATTACCGAATGGGCTTCGTGAAACCTTACTGGTCATTGACGCAACCACGGGTCAAAACGGCTTAAAACAAGCCGAGATTTTTAAAGAAGTCACCAAAGTCACAGGCATCATCCTGACGAAAATGGATGGGTCAGCTAAAGGCGGTATCGTCTTAGCCATCCGACATTTGTATCACTTACCGATCAAGTACATTGGTTTAGGTGAAAAAATCGATGATTTAGTGCTATTTGATATCGAAGAATATATCTACGGATTGTTCTCAGACTTCTTCGGAGATTGATGATGGACCAACTCGAAAAAACCGAAAGACTCAATCAATTGTATGAACTATATGGGGTTTTGTTAACCGAAAAACAGCAAGCGTATTTTGTGGCGTACTATCAAAATGATTTTTCGTTCGCCGAAATTGCCCAAGAATTTAAAGTATCGAGAAACGCTGTGTTTGATCAACTCAATAACGCAATTATGCACCTCGAACATTACGAAGAAAAACTCAAATTATTGGCTAAGAAAAACGACCGTTTGACTTGGCTTAAACTTTATGAAGAAACCAAAGATGTTCAATATTTAGAAAAACTCGCAGAAATGGAAGAAGTATAATGGCATTTGACAGTTTAAGCAGCCGTCTACAGATGGCTATGCGCCGTATTACCGGCAAAGGAAAACTCAATGAAACCGACATTGATGAAATGATGCGTGAGGTCCGCTTATCGTTGTTAGAAGCGGACGTCAATTTAAAAGTCATTCGTCAGTTTACCACTAACGTTAAAGAAAAAGCCCTTGGACAAAAAATTCTATCTGGCTTAAACCCAGGACAACAAGTCGTTAAGATTGTTTTTGATGAACTCAAACGAGTCATGGGTGATGAAACGGTAGGCATCAGTTATAAAGCCAGCGGGATGACAGTCATCATGACGGTCGGTCTACAAGGGACTGGTAAAACCACCGCGATTGGTAAACTTGGGGCATTTATCCGTAAGACAGAAAAGAAGAAAGTCATGTTCATCGCTGCCGATATTTATCGTCCAGCCGCGATTGAACAGTTGATGACTTTAGGTAAACAACTCGATATTTTTGTTTATCAAGAAGGGTTGATAAAAGCCCAAACCATCGTTAAAAACGGGTTGAAGGTTGCGAAAGAACAAGGGTATGATGTCGTCATTATCGATACCGCAGGTCGATTAAATATTGACCAAGAGATGATGCAAGAATTGATCGACGTCAAAGAAATCGCGAAACCGGATGAAATTCTCTTAACAGTAGACGCGATGACTGGTCAAGTCGCCGCATCCGTCGCACAAAGTTTCCACGACCAGCTCAACACCACTGGAGCCATCATCACCAAACTCGATGGCGATACCCGTGGCGGTGCCGCATTATCCATCCGTGAAATCTCACAAATTCCGATTAAGTTCGCGTCCAATGGCGAAAAGATGGATGCCTTTGAAGTATTCCATCCAGAACGTATGGCGAGCCGTATCTTAGGGATGGGGGACGTCCTCACCTTAATTGAAAGTGCCACCCAAAACATCGATGAAGATGAAGCCATGGGCATGATGGAAAAAATGCTTTCTGGTAACTATAACTACAACGATTTACTTAAACAATTTAAAATGATCAAACGCATGGGTTCGATTTCTAAAATCATGGGATTTATGCCTGGGGTTGCGAAATACAAAGACGCTTTAAACAATGTTGACGACAAGCAATTTGATAAGATGGCTGTCATCATCCATTCGATGACCGAACAAGAACGTAAAAATCCAAAATTAATCGAAGATTCTTCTAGACGTCGTACCCGTATCGCCAACGGTGCTGGGGTTCAAGTCTCGGATGTGAATCGCTTAAGACAAGCATTGGATCAACAAAAACAAATGGCGAAGCAAATGTCAAAAATGTCTGAATCTGACATGAAATCCGCACAAAAAGACCCTTCGAAGTTGATGCCACAACCGAAGATGAAAAAAGGCAAAGGTAAAAATAAAGGCCAATTTAGATTTTAACTAACTTGGCTTTTTTTCTAAACTCAACCGATTTACCCACAAAACTGGTGGAAAATTATTCCAAATGTATATGTTAAAATACATATAAAGGAGACTAATCATGCAGAAATTAATCCTGATTGATGGTAACTCTCTCTTCTTTAGAGCTTACTACGCTACCGCTTATGCCGGTGGCGATTTAATGAAAAATAAACAAGGGGTATATACCAATGCCCTTTTTGGCTTTGTCAACATGGTGGATAAAATCCTCCAACAAGACTACACCCATGTGCTTGTAGCCTTTGATACCAAAGAAAAAACCAAACGTCATGAAGCGTTTGATGACTATAAAGCGGGACGACCACCGATGCCAGCAGAAATGGCTCAACAAATCCCACTCATCCACAGCTATTTAAAGCATTTAAACATCGCTGATTATAGTTTGGTGGGCTATGAAGCCGATGATATCATCGGTACGCTTTCAAAAGAAGCGTGTAACCGTGGGTTTGAAGTATCGGTCTATTCTTCTGACCGTGACCTTTTACAACTCATCTCTGACAATGTCACCATCCACTTATTAAAAAAAGGTGTGACCGACATTGAAGATTTAACCCCAGCGTCATTCCTTGAAAAATATGGGATTAACCATACCCAAATGATCGACTTAAAAGCATTGATGGGTGACCCATCTGACAACATCCCAGGTGTGCCTGGGGTTGGTGAGAAAACCGCAGTCAAGCTTTTACAAACCTATGGCACACTAGAAGAAGTGCTTGCGAAAAAAGCAGAGATTTCGGGCAAACTTGGTGAACGTATTCGTGAAAATGAAGATAAAGCCATCCTTTCAAAAATGCTCGCAACCATCGATTTGGCGGTACCTCTTGAGTTTTCACTCGATGATATCGCAAGAAAAGAAACCGATTATGACGCGTTGGTATCGTTTTATAACGAGATGGATTTACATGTATTCATCAAACGCCTCAATAAACCGGTTCAAAAACCATCCAATTTTGATTATAAAATCATTCAAGACCACGATGAGTTTGATTTTTTAAAACCGAATATGGCGGTTCATATCGAGTTGGCTGATTTTAATTACCATACCTCCGATATCATTGGATTTGGATTATCCGATGGACAAACCCATTACTTTGTTCCAAAAGAGGTGGGTCTAGCATCGATTGATTTCCAATTGTATTTAACCGACCCATCCATACCCAAATTAACCTACGATCAAAAAGCCTTTAGAACCGCTCTCAAGTGGTTGGGATATGACCTTAAGGGCGTTACCTTTGATTTATTGTTATCGAGCTACCTCATCCATCAAAAGATTGCGAAAGAAGATTTTAAAGTCATTTGCATGGCTTTTGAGTATGAAGACATTGAATACGATGAACTCATCTATGGCAAAGGTGCGAAAAAAGGCTTGCCTGCCCTAGAGGTGTATGCTGCTCATGTCGCGAAAAAGGCGAAAGCCATCACGGTTTTACAACCAATACTCTTAGAAAAACTCAAGGAACTCGATTTATTAGAATTATATGAAACCATTGAAATGCCGCTATCTACCGTATTATCCGATATGGAATACAGTGGGATTGCAGTCGATAAAAATGAACTCAACCAACAAAAAACAGCGTTGAAATCCCGTATTGATGCTTTAGAACAAAACATCTATGCATCGGTTGGAAAGACCTTTAATATTGGTTCACCTAAGCAATTGGCAGAAATTTTATTCGTGGATTTGGGATTAGATCCATCAAAAAAAACCAAAACCAAGAATTTATCTACCAATGTCGATGTATTGAATACCTTGATCGATAAACACCCGGTGATTCCAATGATTTTGGAATACCGTCAATTGACCAAATTATATTCAACCTACATCGAAGGCATCGAACAAAGCATTTTCCCAGATGGTAAAGTCCATACGATTTTCGCCCAAGCGTTAACCGCGACTGGCCGTTTATCTTCATTAGAACCTAACCTACAAAACATTCCGATTCGCACCGAAGAAGGACGACAAATTCGAAAATTGTTTGTCCCATCGAAACCGAATCATTACTTTGTTTCAGCCGATTATTCTCAAATTGAATTGCGTGTACTCGCCGATATGGCCAATGTCAAAGGATTGATTGAAGCGTTTAATAACCATGAAGATATCCATACCAGAACCGCGAAAGAGGTCTTTGGTACAGAAACCGTCACCTCAGAAGAACGTCGTAAAGCGAAAGCCGTCAACTTCGGGATCATTTACGGCATTGGGGCGTGGAGTTTATCTGAAGATATCCACACCACCCCGAGAGAAGCCCAAGCGTTTATCGATAAATACTTAAGCATTTACCCTGAAATCAAGACCTATATGGAAACCACCGTTGAAAATGCCATTAAACAAGGCTATGTAACGACGATGATGAAACGTAGACGTTATATCGGTGAACTTGAAAGTCCAATCTACGCAGTCAGAGAGTTCGGTAAACGTACCTCGATGAACGCACCCATTCAAGGGTCAGCAGCCGACATCATCAAAAAAGCGATGATCGATTTGCATGCCTATATCGATAAAAATAAGAAGAAGTCTAGAATCTTACTTCAAGTCCACGATGAACTTGTTCTTGAAGTGCCTGAGGCTGAACTTGCTGAGATGCAAAAAGTGGTGCCTGACATCATGTCTAAAGCTGTTAAACTCAAGGTGCAATTGGAATCCTCTTGTGATACCGGTAAAAACTGGTATGAGTTGAAATAGTATGCCTGAACTACCTGAAGTCGAAACCGTCAAAACGGTATTGAAAAGACGTATACAAGGCCTTAAAATCCATGATATTGATGTCTATTACGAAAAGATGATGGATGAGGATAAACGTCAAATACTGATTGGACAAACCATCCATGATTTAAAACGATATGGTAAATACATTGTATTCATACTAGATTCCTGTGTCCTCATCAGTCATTTGAGGATGGAAGGTCGTTACTTTTTTAAAGAGCCCAATGAACCGGTTTTAAAACATGAGCACATCGTATTTCAATTATCCGATGGCTTATCCTTGCGATACCACGATACCAGAAAGTTCGGTACGTTTGAAATCCGAGATTTGGACCATTATCTAACCGTTCCACCCCTCAATCAATTGGCTAAAGAACCCTTTGATATCGATCCAAACGCATTTTATAAAACTTTAAAACATAAACATAAAGCGATTAAAACCGCATTGTTAGATCAAAGTATCATCGCAGGCATCGGAAACATCTACGCCGATGAAATCTTGTTCGCATGCAAAATCCATCCACTGAGAATGACGGATCAAATTAAAAAAAGCGAAGCCAATCAAATCGTCCAAGAAGGCATTCGAATTCTAAACCACGCGATTCTCGCCGGTGGGACCACCATTCGAACCTATGTGTCTGAACTTGGGGTTTCGGGTCGTTTCCAACTACAGTTGATGGTCCATCAACGTGAAGGTGAAGCTTGTTATGTGTGTGGAACGACGATTTTAAGAGAGGTCATCAACGGCCGATCGAGCTTTTATTGTAAAACGTGTCAAAAGAGGTGATTGTTGTGAAAGTACTCGGCATCACAGGTGGGATTGCATCTGGCAAATCCCTAGTTAGTCAACAATTTAAACAACGGGGTTTCACGGTCATTGACGCCGATGCCATCGTGCATGAACTCTTCAAAAAAGACACCGTTTTAGAAGAGATTAAAAATCGCTTCCCATCCGTTTTTGATGGGGGTATCTTACAACGAAAACCATTGGCAGATCTCATCTTTACAGATCCCATCGCCAAACACGATTTGGAACACATCCTACATCCAAAGGTGTATGCATCCATCCAAGAACGTCTTCAATCGCATTTGAATGAACCTTGGGTTGTGGTGGATATCCCACTGCTTTACGAAACGGGTGGACAATCCATTTGTGATTGGGTATTGGTTGTGTATGTCAATGAAGAAACCCAAAAAGCGCGTTTGATGGCTAGAAATCAATTATCGTTAGATGAAGCCAATCAACGCATATCTGCTCAACTACCACTGAAAGATAAAGTCAATCAAGCAGACATTGTCATCGACAATTCTGGAACCATTCAAAAAACCATCGATCGTGTCAACGAACTCATCGACAAAGTATTTATATAGGAGGACCCCCATGCCAATTTATCGCACCACAGATTCAAACAAAGATGCCCGCTTACAAACCCGCTGGTATCAAAATGACTACAAGGAATGTCAACAAGCCGTACTGACCATTTTGAAGGGATTTGGGTATTCACTCAAACACCAAGATGATACGTATGGTGAATTCATTTTTGAACGAAAAAGTGAAACATTAGACGTCAAAGTCGTCTCTTTACAACGCCGTCAAACCGCCATCGACTTCGTACTGAATGCCGATGTTATGTTTGATTTTGGTCGTCGTAAAGCCGTGATTGCAGAAATATATGCCAGACTTCAAAAATTATTGAACGAAAAGAAGTTTAACTAATGTTAGGAAAGGTGTCACATGAAAAATGAATCGTTTTGGGTCATCGGCAGTGGTACCTTATCACTCGATGACGCAGCTACTTTAGCGCTACTATATCAACCCCTCATTGGCACAGAAAGCCATGGGTTGTATCTCTTTTTGTCCGCGTTGGTCAATACGAAAACCTACCAATCGGAAGTCTATCCAAAAACTTTTTTAATGGATGCATTAAACCTTAAAGAAAAGTGTTTTTCAGAATCCTTGGGTAAATTAGAAGCGGTTGGCTTACTATCTACCTATCAAAAAGATGCGATATTCATGTATCGTTTATCGATGCCGCTCACACCAAAACAATTCTTTTTAGATGGCATTTTAGGTAGTTTTCTAAAAAGTGAAATTGGTGAAAAAAACTTTGAATGGCTATTTGAACGGTTTTCAATCCCTGAAATCAATCGTGTCGGGTATGAGAACATCACCAAATCGTTTGACCAAGTTTATCAAGTCAAATCGCTCGATTCCGTCTCTAGTTCGATGCACATCATCGGGCGTAAAAATGGGTCAGGCGTGGTCATCAATCAAGATTTCAAACTCGATCAACTCTTTGAAATTTTGCCTGTAAGACTACAAAAGAAACGTATTTTTACGAAGAAAATTCAATCTCAAATCGCATCCATCATGTATGTGTATGGATTCACTTTAGAAGACATGAAACATGTCTTGGTTGAAGCCTATGATGAAGACCACAGCACGATTTTTTATGAAAGAATCAATTTGTTTGCTCAAAAATACCATGAAAAACACAATGGTAAAGAGCGCATTGAAATTGACTTAAAAGGGGATAGTGAACGTCCAAAACTATCGGATTTCAATCCTCAAGATTTGATCAGTCATTACGCACCAAAAATGACCAATAGTGCTTTCGCCTTACAAACCATCCGTCAATTTGTGGAACGCAATGCAGTCGACGTCGGTGTCATTAACGCGGTTATCATCATCTGCTTAAGGATTAAGACCGATTTACCAAATTTGAATTACCTTGAAAAAGTACTCAATACGCTTTTACAAAAAGGCATCACAACCGAACCAGAAGCGTATGAATATATCATGAAAGACCCAGAACCAAAAACCGAGAAGAAAACGTTTTACACCAAAGAAAAACGTGTGGCGCCTGTCCCTGAGTGGATGGATGAATTCAAAGCATTGCTAGAAAGTGGGGATTAAGATGGGTTCATTAGATTTGTTAAGACAAGAAATCGCATCCTTCCCTGAAACCAAAGATTTACAGGTCTCTGATAGCGATGTGATCACGGTGGTACAATATATCGATTTAAAAAAAGCATATAACCCAAAAGACCCAACCCAAAAGTTTGAGCCTGTATTGATTACTGAACCGTTCGTAACGATTGAATACCGTGTCTCTGAAGCCTATTTGAAAAATGAAATCGAACAAGGCAAACAGAAGAAACTCGATACCTCATATCACAACGATTATTTGATCAACGCGAAACTCGCCGATTTTCAACTCTTTAACGATGAACGACGTGAAGCGCTTGAAGTATCGAAAAAATTCATTGAATCTTGTCAACCAAACACCTTTGTTCGCGGGATGTATTTTCATGGGAAATACCGTACAGGTAAAACCTATTTATTATCTGCCATCGCGAACGCTTTGATTGAAAAAAACATTTCAGTGGTGTTTGCCTATTTTCCAGATTTGGTTAGAAACATCAAAAATGCATTTTCTGACAATTCTCTGGAAATAAAGGTCAAACAACTGAAGTCGTGTGGTGTCCTCATTTTAGATGATGTGGGCGGCGAATACATGACAGCTTGGTTTAGAGATGAAATCTTCGGACCGATTTTGCAGTACCGTTTGACGGTTGGATTACCCGTGCTGATTTCATCTAATTATAAGATGACGGATTTACACCGCGTCTTCGCAGAAGCCAAAGACGGGGTCGATGAAGTCAAGGCGATGCGCATCATGATGCGTATCAGAGAACTAACCAAAGAAATCAAATTATCGGAAAAGAGTTACGACGCGATTTAACTTGACAGCCGGTTTTAAAGTGCTATAATTTATATGAAAAGCGAAGAATAGGCCATGATTTTTATACTTTAAGCGATGTAGGACGGTGTAAGCTACAACCATAAAAATTACTCCCTATGAGCTGCCTGCGAAAGCAGATGCCGTACGACCGCGTTAAGGTTTTGAGTGCTAGAGTATTCTAGAACTAAGGTGGTACCACGATGATTCGTCCTTAACTATTGTTAGGGACTTTTTTTATTCTAAGGAGGATAATCATATGAAACTACACTTACCTGATGGCAAACAACTCGAAGTAGCTGTTGGCGTCAACCCATTACAAGTTGCTCAGTCGATTTCCATGTCACTGGCAAAAAAAGCCGTTGCAGCGCTATATAACGGGGTTGCAATCGAACTTGAAAAACCGATGTTTGAAGACGGTTCTTTCAAATTACTCACCGCTTCAGATGCAGAATCGTTTGCCGTATTGAACCATTCAACCGCCCATTTACTTGCACAAGCTGTGAGAAGTATTTACCCACAAGCTTGCTTCGGTGTGGGACCTTCGATCGAAGAAGGGTTCTACTATGACATCGATTTAGGGGATGTCAAATTCACCGATGAGATGTTACCAGACATTGAAAAGAAGATGGCTGAACTCGCGAAACAAGGTTTCGCTATTCAAGGCAGAGAAGTATCCTATGAAGAAGCGAAAGTCATTTTCAAAAATGACCCTTATAAACTAGAATTGATTGAAGGGTTAAAAGACCAAAAGATTTCTGTGTATCAACAAGGTGACTTCATTGATTTATGCCGTGGTGGACACGTATCCAATACAAAAGAAATCAAACACTTCAAGTTGTTGAACTTGGCTGGTGCTTATTGGAGAGGCAACAGCGACAATAAGATGTTGTCCCGTGTGTATGGGGTTGCGTTCTTTACTAAAGAAGCGTTAGATGCTCATTTGCACATGCTAGAAGAAAGAAAACAACGCGACCATCGTAAGATTGGTAAAGAGTTGGATTTATTCCTCATCTCTAAAGAAGTTGGTTCAGGCTTAGGCTTTTGGCTTAAAAATGGCGCAACCATCCGTCGTATCATCGAAAGATACATCACCGATAAAGAAATCAGTTTAGGTTATGAACATGTCTATACCCCAATCATGGCGAATGTGGAATTGTACAAAACCAGTGGTCACTGGGCACATTACCAAGATTCGATGTTCCCACCAATGGACATGGGCGATGGCGAACTATTGGTTTTAAGACCGATGAACTGTCCACACCATATGATTATTTTCAAAAATGAAGTCCATTCTTATAAAGAATTGCCAATCCGAATTGCAGAACTTGGGATGATGCACAGATATGAAAAATCAGGGGCGTTATCGGGATTACAACGTGTCCGTGAAATGACCTTAAACGATGCACACATTTTTGTGAGACCTGATCAAATCAAAGATGAATTCAAACGCACTGTGGATTTATTGCTCAATGTCTATAAAGATTTCAACATCAACGATTATAAATTCCGCTTAAGCTACCGTGATCCTGAAAATAAAGAAAAATACTTTGATGACGATCAAATGTGGGAACATGCCCAACAAGAACTCAAAGAAGTGATGGACGAACTCGGTATGCTATATTTTGAAGCGATTGGTGAAGCCGCATTCTACGGGCCTAAACTAGACGTTCAAGTCAAGACTGCACTCGGTAACGATGAAACCTTATCGACCATTCAAATTGACTTCTTATTACCAAGACGTTTCGAACTCACTTATGTGGGTGAAGATGGTAAAAACGACCAAGTCCCTGTGGTTATTCACAGAGGTATTGTATCCACCATGGAACGCTTTGTTGCCTTCTTAATCGAAGAATATAAAGGGGCATTCCCATTGTGGCTATCCCCAGTTCAAGCCAAGATTCTACCGGTTAATTTAAACTTCCATCAAGACTACGCCCTTGAAGTACAAAAACAACTTCAAGCCCATGGATTTAGAGTAGATGTGGATTTAAGAAACGAAAAATTGGGTTATAAGATCAGAGAAGCTCAAACCAAGAAGATTCCACTTCAATTGGTTATTGGGGATAAAGAAAAAGAACAACAAGGGGTCACTTACCGTATGTATGGTAAAGAAGAACAAGTCTTCTTACCTATGGCTGAATTCATTGAATGGTTCAAAGCCTATAACGATTCAAAACGCTAATTAATATTGTCCTGTAAAAGACCTCCATCGTGAGGTCTTTTCTTTTAGATGTGTACAATAACAAAAAATTCAAAAAAATTCAAAGAAGTATATTGAAAATTCATTTAAAGGGTGTATAATAAGGTTGTCATGAGATGTAGAAGACAACATTATCGACATAAAGGCGATGTTTCAAGGTTAAATTGGATACCTTTTTGGTACCAACATTTCCTTTGAATGGCGTTGTCTTTAGCCATGCATACAGTTGGCTTCATCGATGATTTAAGCAACCGGTAAATATGTCAAGCAGTAAAGAATAAAAAAAATATCACGAAAACGGTTGTTTAGGTGATAAGAGGACATGATTAAAAAAGGTTGAATGGATTAGAAAGAGATTTAAATGTTACTGATA